>CAYTAE010000078.1:0-7042 GCA_964435655.1 uncultured Rhodospirillaceae bacterium | reverse complement strand
CTCTTGCTGTGCGGCTGACAGAAAGCGGCATTACCAAAACGGCCATCGGTATTTTTGCGCTGGTCGGCCTGCCCTACGCCTTTAAATTTCTCTGGGCGCCAGCCATCGACCGTCTGCCCCTGCCGTTCTTTACGAAAGCCCTGGGCCGGCGTCGCGGCTGGGTTGTGTGTACACAGCTTTTTCTTATCCTTTCGCTTCTTGGCCTTGGTTTTTCGGACCCGGAAAGCGATGTGCTTGCCGTCGCACTCTGGGCTTTTGCGGTCGCGTTCTGTTCGGCCAGCCAGGACGTGGTGATTGATGCCTACCGGGTTGAAATTCTTGAACAGCGGCTTTATGGGGCCGGGGCCGCAACCCTTGTCTTTGGGTATCGCGCGGGGCTTTTGGTTGCCGGTGCCGGGGCGCTTTATCTCGCCGCCTATTTCGGTTGGGAGATGGCGTATCTGGCCATGGCCGGGCTGGTGTCCGTCGGCCTGGTGACGATCCTATTTGCGCCGGAACCGGCTGCACCGGAGTTGGAACTGGCAACACCGGGCCGTGATGCCGCGGCGTCGTTTGATCGTGTTCGCGCCTGGCTTCGGGACGCCGTCCTCGCGCCTTTTCAGGATTTTCTGACGCGGCCCCAATGGGGAATGATTTTGCTTTTCGTCGTTTTCTACAAATTCGGCGATGCCCTGGCCGGGGTGATGGCCAACCCGTTCTATCTGGAAATCGGCTTTACCAAGATCGAGATTGCCAATGTCAGCAAGCTCTTTGGCCTGGGGGCGACGCTTGTCGGTGCGTTGGCCGGCGGCGTGCTTGTCGCCCGCTATGGCATTTTTAAAAGCCTGCTTGTTGCGGGCGTTCTGCAGATGGCGTCAAACGCGGTGTTTGCCCTGCAGGCGGCCGTGGGCAGCGACCTTGGGCTGCTTTTCGTGACCATTGGGTTCGAGAATTTCGCCGGCGGCATGGGAACGGCGGCCTTCGTCGCCTATCTCTCCTCGCTTTGCCATCTTTCCTACACGGCCACGCAATATGCGCTGCTGTCATCCCTGATGTCTCTCGGCCGCACGCTGTTTTCGGCGCCCGGCGGCTGGCTTGCGGACCAGATAGACTGGATTCCCTTCTTTCTGGTGACGACGGTAGCGGCGGTGCCAGGGCTTTTGCTGCTGCTTTGGCTTCGGCGTTCGCCTGAAACGGTGGCGCGAGAGATCGCTTAAGGCGCTTCCCGAAGGGCATAGCCAGCCCCACGCACCGTGCGGATGATGTCCGTTTCGCCTTTTGCGTTGAGGGCACGACGCAGACGCCGGATATGCACATCGACGGTGCGAAGCTCAATGTAAACGTTCTGGCCCCAAACGGCGTTCAGCAATTGTTCGCGGTCAAAGACACGGCCGGGATGTTCCAGAAAATAGCGCAGCAGTCGGAATTCCGTTGGCGCCAGGTCGATCTGGCGGCCGGCCCGGTGGATGCGATGGGTGGCAAGGTCCATCACAAGATCGCTGGCTTCGAGGGTTTCCTCGCCAAGAGATGGCTGCGTGCGACGAAGCAGCGCCCGGATGCGGGCGATCAGCTCGCTTGGGCTGAACGGCTTTGTCATATAATCGTCGGCGCCGGTATCAAGGCCGCGAATTTTGTCCGCCTCCTCGCCTCGTGCTGTCAGCATAAGGATGGGGACATTTCGTGTTTCCCGGCCACGCCGCAGCCGCCGGCAAACTTCGATGCCGGAAAGAAGCGGCAACATCCAGTCAAGCAGAACAAGGTCCGGTGTTTCTTCTCTAGCCAGCAACAGCGCATCTTCGCCGTCTTTTGCGACGGCTATTCGGTACCCTTCTTTTTTCAGGTTGTAGCGCAGCAGGGTGACGAGGGTTTCTTCGTCCTCGACGATAAGAAGAAGGGGTTTCATTTTTCCGGCTTGCCGTGGGCAGCAAGAGTCGAGGCTGTGTGATCGCCTTCTTCAAGCTTTGGCCGGTGTTCGCGAAGGCGTTTTCCGTGAACGAGAAAATAGACCGTTTCGGCGATGTTCGTGACGTGGTCACCAATGCGCTCGATGTTTTTGGCCATGAAGAGAAGATGCGTGCACGGCGTGATGTTGCGCGGGTCTTCCATCATGTAAGTCAGCAATTCGCGAAAAAGGCTTAGATACATGTCGTCAACTTCGATGTCGCGATTCCAGACTTCAATCGCGCGCTCTGCGTCACGGGCGACATAGGCATCCAGCACATCTTTGATCATTGGTGTCACGAGGGCGGCCATGCGTGAAATGCCGGCAGCCAGCTTTACCGTGGGGTATTCGTCCATGGCGATGACTCGCTTGGCAACGTTCGTGGCGTAGTCGGCGATCCGTTCCAGGTCGCTTGAAATTTTCAAAGAGGCGACGATGCAACGCAAATCCTCGGCCATTGGCTGGCGCAAGGCCAGCAACTGGACGGCGAATTGATCCACATCAAAGTTCAGCGCGTCCACCTTGTCGTCTTCTTCGATAACGCTGGCGGCAAGTTCGCTGTTGCGCTCGATAAGGGCGCGGATGGCAGACTGCAACTGGGCTTCGGCCAGGCCACCCATCTCGACGATGGTGCGGTTCAGGCGGTTCAGCTCGTCGTCGTAAGATTTGACGATATGTTCCGATGTCATGGGGCTTCTACTCCCTCGTCGCCGGTCAGCCGAAGCGTCCGGTGATGTAGCCTTGTGTTCGTTCGTCTTTTGGGCTTGTGAAGATTGTCGCCGTGTCGCCATATTCGACGATCTCACCCAGATGGAAAAAGGCAGTGTGTTGGGAAACGCGTGCCGCTTGTTGCATCGAATGGGTGACGATGATGATCGTGTATTTCTGGCGAAGTTCGTCCATCAGTTCTTCGATGCGCGCTGTGGCAATCGGGTCCAGCGCCGAGCACGGTTCGTCCATCAGGATGACGTCGGGGCTGACGGCAATGGCGCGTGCAATGCAGAGGCGCTGTTGTTGGCCGCCGGAAAGGCTGGTGCCTGGCTCTTGCAAGCGGTCCTGAACTTCCTTCAGAAGACCCGCGCGCTCAAGGCTTGTCATGACGATTTCGTCAAGCTTGGCCCGATTGGGCGCCAGCCCGTGGATTTTTGGGCCGTAGGCGACGTTGTCATAAATCGATTTCGGAAACGGGTTTGGTTTTTGGAAGACCATCCCGATTTTGGCGCGAAGGTGAACGACGTCGATGCCTTTTTCGTAGATGTCCTGGCCGTCAAGGCAAACCATGCCGGACACGTGGCAGGTCTCGATCGTATCGTTCATACGGTTCAGGCAACGCAGGAAGGTTGTTTTGCCACACCCCGATGGGCCGATAAGGGCGGTGACCTTGTTTTCGATGACGTCGAGGTCAACATTCGTCAGGGCCTGTTTGTCATCGTAGAAGACGTTGAGTTCCCGCGTCGACATCTTGGGGCGGACATGTTCGGCACTGGCCGGCGCTTGCGCGTTGGCCGCCGTTGCCAGGGTCGTGGCGATTGGGATGCCTGCCATCGTTTTCTCAGCCTTCTCCGCGCGGGTTCCCTGGGACGCGGTTTCTGTTTTTTGCACCATGGCGTTCATTTTAACCGATTTCTCCTACCAGCGGCGCTCGAATCGTTTGCGCAAAAAGATGGCCAGGCCATTCATGGTGATCAGAAACATTAAGAGAACAAGCGTGGCGGCGGCCGTGCGTTCGATGAAGGCGCGTTCGGGGCTGTCTGCCCAGAGGAAAATCTGGACCGGAAGCGCCGTTGCGGGGTCCGTAAAGCTTTGGGGAACGTCGGCGATGAAGGCCACCATCCCAATCATCAGAAGTGGCGCCGTTTCGCCCAGGGCGCGCGCCATGCCGATGATCGTTCCGGTCAGGATTCCGGGCATGGCCAAAGGCAGGACATGGTGCAGCACGACCTGGGTTTCCGATGCGCCAACACCGCGCGCGGCTTCGCGGATCGACGGGGGAATGGAAAGCAGGGCGGCGCGGGTGGCAATGATGATCGTCGGCAGGGTCATCAGCGCCAGGGTGATGCCGCCGACGAGGGGGGCAGAACGCGGCATGCCGCCAAAATTCAGGAAAACCGCCAGCCCCAGCAGGCCAAAAACGATGGATGGCACGGCGGCCAGATTGTTGATGTTGACCTCAACCAGCCGCGCCCAGCGATTTTTTGTTGCGAATTCCTGTAGATAGACGCCGGTCATCAACCCGATGGGAAAGGCCAGCAATAGCGTGACGGCCATCGTGTAGAAGGATCCGACAACCGCCCCCCAGATGCCGGCAACTTCTGGCGTTCGCGAATCGGCGCGGGTGAAGAAGGGGATGTTTAGCTTTTTCGCCACATTGCCTTCGGCGACGAGTTGGTCAATCCATCCGATTTGCCGGTCGTTGAGGCGCCTCCGGTTTTCGGTTACGTCGCGGCGCATGTCGCCCTTCATCAACATGTCGACATCCCCCGACGCGGTCAGCCAGATGGACTGCGTCGTGCCGATGATGGCAGGGTTTTCCAAAACCGCGTCGCGCAATTCAAATCGCGCCTGACTGCTGACCAGCGCAAAAAGCCGCCGCAGGTTCCGGCGGCCTTCGACATCGGGGAATTTTGCCATCAGGCTTTGACGGATCAGCACGCCATAATTTGCTTGCCTTATCACATCTTTGGCGCCGCTGCCGTCCGGGTTGAGGGCGGCCGCATCGTAAGCAATGTCGAGACGGACATGGGTTTGCACAACCGCGCTATAGCCGCTTAAGGCCAGGCTGCCGATCAGGAAAATCAGAAAGGCGCTTGCGGCAAGAACGGCAAAGGTACAATAGAACCGAAACCGCCTTTCGGCGCGTGCGCGTCGCACGCGTCGCCGGCTGGTGGCGTCGGCTTTTGTATGGGGCGCAGAATCAGTCATATTTTTCTCGGTATTTTTCGACAATCTGGATGGCGAAGATGTTCAGAAAAAGCGTAATCACGAAAAGGGTCAGGCCAAGGGCGAAGGCGGCTAGTGTTTTGGCACTGTCAAATTCCTGATCGCCGACAAGCAGGGTGACAATTTGCACGGTAACCGTCGTCACCGCCTCGAAGGGGTTTGCCGTCAGCTTTGCGGCCAGGCCGGCCGCCATGACAACGATCATGGTTTCACCGATGGCGCGCGACACTGCCAGAAGGAAGGCTCCCATAATGCCGGGAAGGGCGGCGGGCAGGACGACGTGACGGATGGTCTCCGATTGCGTTGCCCCCATCGCATAGGACCCGTCGCGCAGGCTTTGCGGGACGGCGTTGATGACGTCATCGGAAAGCGATGAAATAAACGGGATAATCATGATGCCCATTACCAGGCCGGCGACGAGCGCGCTTTCCGATGCGATGTCCAGGCCAAGGCCGATGCCGGCGTCGCGCAACAGCGGTGCGACTGTCAAAGCCGCGAAGAAGCCATAGACGACGGTCGGCACGCCGGCGAGGATTTCCAGCACCGGCTTGACGATCGCGCGCGCCTTTGGAGAGGCATATTCCGACGTATAGATGGCCGCAAAAATGCCGATCGGGACGGAAATGCACATGGCAATAAAGGTGATCAAAAGCGTGCCGGTGAAGACCGGGATCGCTCCAAAGGCGCCGGTCTGGCCCACCTGGTCGGCGCGGATTGCTGTTTGCGGGCTCCATTGCAGGCCAAACAGAAAGTCGTGAAAAGGAATGATCTGAAAGAAGCGAATGGCCTCGAACAGCATCGACAGCACGATTCCAACCGTTGTCAGAATCGAAATGGTGGAGCCAGCGACAAGCACCGCCAGGAAAAAGCCTTCAATGCGTGCTTGGGCCCGGAAGGCGGGGGCAACGGCACGCCGGCCCCAGGCAAGGCCGCCAAGGGCTGTCGTCAGGGCGATGACGAACAGGCCGGCATGGGCGATCTGGCGCAGGCCTTGATAATGCATGGCGACATCGTGAAGGGCGCTTTCCGGCGGGCAGGTCACACCATTTGCGGTAAGGGCGGTGACCGTTGCAGTAAAAATAGCGTCGCCGCCAAATTGGGCGACAAGGGCCGGGTCCGTGTCGGCGATCAACAGCGCGCCAAGCAGCGGAGCTTCCAGAAACAGACCAATCAGGAAGATGCTCAGCGCCGGTAGGACACACCAAAGGGTTACATAAACGCCATGATGAACCGGGCGGGAATGCGGGCGGCGCGTCCCGCTAAAAGCAAGGGCGCGCCGCCGTCCAGTCGTAAAGGCGATGGAAGAGAGAATGAGAAGGCCAACAGTGAAAAGGTATAGAACCATCGCGTTCCCAGTTTCTCCCAGCGCCGCTGGTTTGGATTTACTTCTTGTAAGGGGTTAATTTCAAGGCCGATTTTCGCCACATGTTTCTTTGGTCGAGAGGCAGCGGAATAAGGCCCCGATCCGCCAGATAGCCAAAGGGTCCCCAGGCGGTCTCGCTTGTAAAGGCATTGATATATTCCTTGATGCCAGCGACGAATCCAACATGGGCGTTCTTTACATAAAAATACAGCGAACGTGACACCGGATATTGACCGCTTGAAATATTGTCAAAGGTCGGTTCGACGCCATCGACAAGACTGCCCCGGACTTTGTCGCGGTTCTGGTCCAGAAAGCTGAATCCGAAGATGCCAAGGGCGCTCGGGTTGGCTTCAAGCTTCTGAACGATCAGATTGTCGTTTTCACCGGCATCGATAAAGGCGCCATCTTCCCGAATTGCGTGGCAAATGGCCTTGTACTTCTTCTTGTCTTTTTTCTTTATGGCCAGAATGTTCGGGAATTTTTTGCAGCCGCCTTCCATGGCAAGCTCGACAAAGGCGTCCCTTGTGCCGGATGTCGGTGGCGGACCCAGCACTTCAATTTTTGTATCGGGCAGGCTCTTGTCCACGTCTTTCCAGGTTTTATGCGGATTTGGAACCAGCTTGCCGGAAGCATCCGGTACGTCTTTTGCCAGCGCCAGGAAAATCGCTTTGCGGGTCAATGAAAACCGATCCGTCTTTAGCGAATTGGCAAGGACGATGCCGTCAAAACCGATTTTGACTTCCGTGATGCTGGTGATGCCGTTCTTGGCGCACCGGGCAATCTCAGAGTCCTTGATGCGCCGCGACGCGTTCGTGATA
>CAYTAE010000077.1:0-7085 GCA_964435655.1 uncultured Rhodospirillaceae bacterium | reverse complement strand
CTAAACCCGGTGGCGTTCTTCTTTAAGAATACCCGGTCCACCTCCAAAGCGACGACAGCACCAAAACCCCGCCTCACGGAACGCGCCGTCCGCGTGCGCAAAGGCGACACCTTGATGAACCTGCTGCTGCATGCCGATGTGCCGCGCGGGAACGCTCACCTTGCGATTAAAGCCCTCAGCAAGTCCTACGACCCGCGGAAACTGAAACCCGGGACGGAAATTGTGCTTCGCTACCTGTCTACATCGGCATCTGAAAAATTCGATGGCATGCGCGTGCCGCTCCGCTACGACCAGGACATCGTGGTCGCCCGCAACAACGCCGGGAAATTCATTTCTGAAACGGTTGAAAGGCGCGTGTTCAATGAACTGGTCCATACCGGCGCCCAAATTAAAACCAGCCTTTTCGAGGCCGCCGATCACGCCGACATTCCAACGAATGTTATTGTCGAGTTGATCCGCGCCTACAGCTTCGACATCGATTTCCAGCGAGAGATTCGCTCCGGAGATAAATTCGAGATGATGTACGAACGCTTCCTCGATGAAGAAGGTCAGATCGTCCACAACGGCAATCTGCTTTATGCGCGCCTTGTCATTCGTGGCAAGCCCCTAAAAATTTACCGCTTTTCACCGCAGAAAGGGGTTGTGGACTATTTCAATGAAAAGGGGAAAAGCGTCCGCAAGGCGTTGATGCGCACGCCTGTTGATGGGGCGCGAATCAGTTCGCATTTCGGCAAACGCCGCCATCCCATCCTGGGCTATACGCGCATGCACCGTGGAGTGGATTTTGCAGCGCCACGGGGAACCCCGGTTCTTGCCTCCGGGAATGGCATCGTCGAACGGGCCAACCGGTATGGCGGTTATGGAAAATACATTCGCATCCGTCACAATTCTCGTTTTAAGACCGCCTATGCCCACCTCAAAGGTTTCGCGAACGGGATTCGTAAAGGAAAGCGCGTCAAACAGGGCCAGGTTATCGGCTATGTCGGCACGACCGGTCGTTCAACAGGGCCGCATCTGCACTACGAAGTCCATGAACACAATCGGCAAATGAACCCCATGCGCCTAAAACTGCCAAGCGGGCTAAAACTGGAGGGAAAAGCCCTTGCCCGTTTTGAGACGTCGCGGAGCGAAGTTGACAGGCTAGCCGCTGATTTTCCGCTACAAAGCCTTCTTGCCAGCAACAAATAAGCCACACGGCTTTTGCACTTTTCGGGAACCCTTGGCAGAGCTGTTCCAGCGAAGCAGATCAGGCTGCCTTCGCTTTGGCGACCTTCATCTTCAAGGCTTCCCCATCCTGCCTAATGCGAATGGTATCGCCGTCTTTCAGACTGCCCTCGAGGATTTGCATCGAAAGCGGATTTTCCAGATATTTTTGAAGAACCCGCTTCAGGGGACGTGCCCCATAGACCGGGTCGTAGCCAAGATCGGCAAGCCAGCCCAGGGCCCCCTTATCAAGGTTGAGGGTTATCTTCCGGTCTTCCAAACGTGCACGAAGCCGACGAAGCTGTATCTCAACGATGTCCGTCATGTGCTCACGTTTTAGGCGGTGGAAGAGAATAATTTCATCCAGCCGATTTAAAAATTCCGGGCGGAAAGCCGACCGAACAATTTCCATGATCGACGTGCGGACCGCATCGGTGTTTTCTTCCTCCGGCTGGCTGGCAAGAATGTCCCCGCCAAGATTGGAGGTGAGAAGGATAAGCGTGTTTCGAAAATCGACCATATGGCCCTGGCCATCCGTCAACCGGCCATCATCCAACACCTGCAGAAGCACGTTGAAAACATCTGGATGCGCCTTTTCGATCTCATCGAAAAGAATAACTTGATAGGGCCTGCGGCGAACGGCTTCCGTCAACGCGCCGCCTTCTTCATAGCCGACATAACCAGGAGGCGCGCCGATCATGCGCGCAACGGAATGCTTTTCCATATATTCCGACATGTCGAGCCGGGTGATCGCATTCTCATCGTCGAATAGAAAGGCCGCCAGCGCCTTTGAAAGCTCGGTCTTGCCAACCCCCGTTGGGCCCAGGAAGAGAAAAGAGCCAAGTGGCTGGCTCGGGTCCTGAAGGCCTGCGCGGGCGCGACGAACGGCATCGCTGATGGCGGAAACGGCTTCGTCCTGACCGACAACCCGCGCATGAAGGCTTTCCTCCATTCGCAGCATCTTCTCTTTTTCGCCCTCAAGCATTGTATCAAGGGGTATTCCCGTCCACCGCGCAACGACGCTTGCAATATCCGCATCGGTCACTTCTTCGTTCAACATGCTGTGGGATTCTTCTGCCTCACCTTTTTGCAGCCTGCGCTCCAATTCAGGGACAATCCCATACATCAGCTCTCCGGCCCGATTAAGATCGCCGTTTCGTTGCGCGATCTCAAGCTCGCCACGAGCCTGATCAAGCCGTTCTTTCAATTTTTGAGCGCTGGATATCTGATCTTTCTCGACCTGCCAGACCAGCGTTAATTCCTGAGAGTGCGCCTCCAAGTCTTTTAATTCCGTTTTCAGCTTTCCCAGACGATCCTGCGAAGCCGCATCCCCTTCCTTTTCCAGGGCTGCCTGCTCAATCTTTAATTGCATGATGCGCCGGTCAAGCTCGTCGATTTCTTCCGGCTTTGAATCCACCTCCATACGAAGTCGTGCAGCGGCTTCGTCAATCAGGTCAATCGCCTTATCAGGAAGAAAGCGGTCCGTAATGTAGCGGTTTGATAACGTCGCAGCTGCAACGATTGCCGGATCCGTGATCCGCACCCCGTGGTGAAGTTCGTATTTTTCCTTCAGGCCTCGAAGAATTGAAATTGTATCCTCGACAGACGGCTCGGAAACGAAAACGGATTGAAACCGGCGAGCAAGGGCCGCGTCCTTTTCAATATGCTTGCGATATTCGTCAAGGGTCGTCGCGCCAACGCAGTGAAGTTCACCGCGGGCAAGCGCCGGTTTCAGAAGATTCGACGCATCCATCGAACCTTCCGCACGTCCGGCGCCAACAAGGTTATGCAATTCATCAATGAAAAGGATCAATTCGCCTTCTGCCGCCGTGACTTCCGCCAACACCGCCTTCAGGCGCTCTTCAAACTCGCCGCGAAATTTGGCCCCAGCAACCAGGGCGCCAAGGTCAAGCGCCATAAGTCGCTTGCGCTTTAAGCCTTCCGGCACATCGCCATTAACGATACGAAGCGCCAAACCCTCAATGATCGCCGTCTTGCCGACGCCAGGCTCGCCGATAAGGACCGGGTTGTTCTTCGTCCGCCGGGAGAGCACCTGAATCGTGCGGCGAATTTCTTCATCTCGTCCGATGACCGGGTCCAGCTTGCCGTCACGCGCAGCCTGGGTAAGATCGCGTGCATATTTCTTGAGCGCCTCATAGCCTTCTTCGGCGGTTGCCGAGTCCGCCTTGCGGCCTTTACGCAAATCTTCGATCGCCTGGTTTAAATCTTGCGGCGTCAGACCCGCCGATTTAAGAATTTCCATCCCAGGCGTACCCGACGCCATCGCCATCGCAAGAAGAAGCCGTTCCACCGTGACATAGCTATCACCTGCCTTCGATGCAATTTGCTCGGCCGAATCAAAGAGCCGGGCCGTTTCCGGTGCCAGATGAACCTGACCGGCACCACTGCCTTCCACTTTCGCAAATTTTTCCAGCGCCACTTCGACCGCAGCGCGCGCAGCCGTCGCGTCGCCACCTGCCGTTGAAATCAGCGAGGCTGCCAAACCTTCTTCATCGTCAAGAAGGACCTTTAACAGATGCTCCGGCTTTAGAAACTGGTGATCGGCACGAAGCGCTAAACCTTGCGCCGCCTGGATAAACCCACGTGAACGTTCCGTGTATTTTTCGAAATCCATTCGACCTCCTCAAACAGGCAGGTTGAACCCATGGGCCCGTTACGGCACCCGCGTTCTTATATGGACCGCAGAATCCATTTTACAAGATCAAGGCCTAGCGTCGAGGTGGAAGGCCGAAAACCAGCCCGTTCAAGAATAGGATATGCGAAAGCTCTAGCAACCTGGCCCCTATGTACACCCGCCGGGTTGGCCTGGAGGGTCCCGTGATCGATCCGTCAAATAGGTGGGTTAGGCTTCGCTGACGGCGGGGCTTGCTTCCGACGCCGGCGCCGGGTCTGCCTTGGTCGCAGACTTGGCCTTTGTCGCCGCAGATTTCGCGCCCCTAGTCTTTGCCGCAGCAGGTTTCGCGGCTTCGGTTTCAGAGATGGCCGTTTCGACGGCTGCCATTTCAGCAACCGTTGGCTTTGTGACCGTCTGTTTGTCAGAGTTTACCGGCTTCGGTGTTTCCTGGTGCTCGTCCGAAGAATGCATGGAACGATAATAATGTTCCGCATGCTGGTAATAATTTTCGGCCGCAACGCGATCGCTGGCAGCGGTCGCATCCCTGGCAAGGGAAAGATATTTTTCCAGAATTTGTGAGGCATTGCCCCGGACCTTTACTTTTTGCCCGTTTCCGTCCGCAAACTTTTGCCGACTTCCGCCGCCGTTTCGACGGCTGCCGCCCCCACTGCCACGGCTGCGATGTTTCCGTACATTCGATTCATGTTTCATCGTTTTCTTATTCGACCCTCGTCGCTGTTCAAGCATTTGCAAAACTTCGCACAGCACCGTCGCCGACAATCGGCCGGCAACAACGATGCAATCACCAAATGCTGAAGGGCGGGCCTTCCCGCCAGTCGCTGCGGATCGAACCGCAGCTTTCGGAGGATGAGCCTAGTCGGGATACCCATAATTTCCAAGATTTTTTTCGCCGATGCTTTTTTTCATCACGGTTTCGGCATCCGTCCGACAACGCAGCGAGGCATGCCCGTCAGGTCTTTTTGCGTCACCACCCCCTCAAATCCTTGCTGGCGGAGGCATTTGGAAACCGCGTCTCCATGGGTATCGCCGACCTCCAGGACAACCATTCCAAAAGGTTGGAGAAGGCGGAAAAGGTCCGGAATCAATTGCCGATAACATGCCAGGCCATCGGTACCGCCCATAAGCGCAAGTCGATTTTCGTAAAGCGCAATTTCAGGCTGCAGCTGATCGATCTCCGCATCGGGAATGTAGGGCGGGTTGGAAAGGATGAGATCAAACTTTTCATCAACCGCGTGGCCCCAATCGCTTTTTCGAAAGCGAGCACGGGCGTCCAATCCAAGCGCCGTCGCATTCGCTTTCGCCACGTCGAGCGCGTCCTCACTGATGTCCACGCCAAGCCCCGTCGCATTTTGAAATTCGGAAAGAATGGCAAGCAAAAGGCAGCCACTTCCCGTTCCAAGGTCCAACACACGAAGGGCCGCATTGCGATCCTGGAAATGGTCGAGAGCCACCGAAATTAGCGTTTCGCTATCGGGACGCGGATCAAGGGTAGCTGCGGTTACGCGCAGGGAAAGGCTCCAAAACTCGCGCCTTTCAAGAAGGTGAGACATTGGCTCGCGGCAAGACCGTCGCTGAAGCAGCCCATCCAAGCGGGCCATCGCCGGCGCATCAAGCTCGCGCTCCGGATGCCCCAAAAGCGTCTCCTTCGAAATGCCAAGAACATGCGCAACAAGAAGCCGCGCTTCGAGAAGCGCCGTTTCACCGATCCCGGCCTGGGTGAGGTCGGCAGCGCCAGTGCGAATGGCCACCAAGGCCGGGGTGCCGGAAGCGGTGCCCACCGCCCTCACCCCATGTCCGACAGACGCTGTGCATGGTCTTCCGCGATCAACGCATCGATGACCTCGTCCAGAGCCTCTCCGGACAGCACTTTGTCAAGCTTGTGGAGCGTTAGACCAATGCGGTGATCTGTTACCCTTCCCTGGGGGAAATTATAAGTACGAATTCGTTCGGAACGATCCCCCGAACCGATCTGCCCACGGCGCGCCGCCGCACGCTCGGCGTCCTGTTCCTGCCGCTTGCGATCATAAAGGCGGGCAAGAAGCACCTTCATTGCCTTTGCTCGATTCTTATGCTGCGACTTTTCATCCTGCTGCTGAACAATGATGCCGGTCGGCAAATGCGTGATGCGCACGGCACTATCCGTCGTATTGACAGACTGGCCGCCGGGGCCGCTGGCGCGAAAAACGTCGACCCGCAAATCCTGCTCGTTTATCTCGACATCGACCTCTTCCGCCTCTGGCAACACCGCCACCGTTGCCGCCGAGGTGTGAATCCGACCGCCTGATTCCGTCTCGGGAATGCGTTGCACACGGTGCACACCGGATTCGAATTTCAACCGCGCAAAGACATCACGCCCCGAGATTAAGATGGCCGCATCCTTGTACCCACCGATTCCGGTTTCGGTCACGCCGAGAAGCTCGGTCTTCCAGCCATGGCGCTCAACATAACGCTGATACATCCGGAAAAGATCGGCAGCAAAAAGGGCCGCCTCATCGCCGCCGGTGCCGGCCCGCACCTCCAAGATGGCGTTTTTACTGTCCACCACATCCTTTGGCAGCAACAGCACCTGAAGGTGCTTTTCCAGTTCCGGAATTTTTTGCCGGAACGTTTGCACCTCCGTTTCCGCCATGGCCCGAATTTCCGCGTCCCCCGCCTTGTCTTCAAGAATTTCGCTCAGGTCCCGATGCTCTTGCTCGGCCTCACGAAGGGCGTGAATGGCTTCCGTGACCTCCGCAAGATCAGCGTACTCCCTTGACATATTTACATATTCTTTGGAATCCGGGCGAATCTTGCCACTCGCAAGACTGTCGCCTAGATCTTCACGACGCTTGATAACCCGGTCGAGATTTTCTTTAAAACCCACGCTTCGATTCTCCTGGAAAGTGCGGAAAAACCCGCTGCACATAAGGGAACAGGAAAAGGCAACACGCCGATCCGAAGGGCAAAACCAATCCCGCCCCTGCGAATGGCAAGCGCACCGAGGCTAGCGAAAAACAGCGAGACGGTCTTTCAAAGATTCCAACGCAACGCTCTCCTGTTCACCCGTATCAAGATTGCGAAGGGTTACCGAATTTTTTTTCATCTCGTCCGCACCCAGAAGGACAGCGGCCACAGCGGAAAGTTTGTTTGCGCGTTTTAAACGCTTCGATAGATTGCCACGGTAACCAAGCTCGACGACAAAGCCTTCGCAACGCAGATCCTGCGCAAGCTTCATTGCTTCTGCTTC
>CAYTAE010000076.1:0-7109 GCA_964435655.1 uncultured Rhodospirillaceae bacterium | reverse complement strand
CAAAGAATCTGAAGGCCATCGCATGTCGCGGCACCAAGGGCGTGCGCCTTGAAAATCCGCGCGAGTTCATGGAAGTCGCCCAGGCGACAAAACGGGATTTGAAGGAAAGCGCCTTTACCGGCGAAGGCCTGCCGCAATACGGCACCCAGGGGGTGACCAGTGTCATCAACGAATCCGGCCTTTACCCAACACGCAACCATCAGGACGTGCAATTCGACGGCGCCAACCAGATCGGTGGCGAGGCGATGTTCGAAAAACGGGAATCGGACGGCAAGACGAACATGGTTCGCAACGCCGCCTGTTTTGGCTGCACGATTGCCTGCGGCCGGATTGCAAAAATCGACCCGAGCCATTTTTCCGTAAAAGACAAGCCGCGTTACCTCGGCGCGTCCGGCGGGCTTGAATATGAATCGTCCTGGGCCATGGGCGGCGATTGCGGCATCGATGACCTGGAAGCCCTGACCTTTGCAAACAGCGTCTGCAACGAGCAGTCGATGGACACGATCTCTTTTGGGGCCTCCCTTGCCGCCGCAATGGAACTGTACGAACGGGGCCACATCACCGACAAGGAAACCGGCGGCATCAAGCTGAACTTCGGATCGGCGGAAGCCCTTGTCCAGATGGTGGAACTGACCGGCCGCAACGAAGGCTTTGGCAAGGACATTGGTCTTGGCGCAAAGCGTTTGTGTGAGAAATACGGCCATCCGGAAATTGCCATGACCGTCAAGGGCCAGGAATTTCCGGCCTATGATCCACGCGGGGCCCAGGGCATCGGGCTTGCCTATGTCACCAGCAATCGCGGCGCCTGCCACCTTCGCGGCTACACCATTGCCGTCGAGATTTTCGGCGTCCATATGAAGGTGGACCCGCTGTCAACGGACGGCAAGGCAGAGGTCACGAAATTTTCCCAGGATGTCACCGCCGCCATCGATTCAACCGGCCTCTGCCTGTTCCCGAATTTTGCCTGGACCCTTGACCAGTATCAGCAGCTTGTCCAGAGCGGTTGCGAAGGCGACTGGTCGATGGAAAAGATGATGGAAGTCGGCGAACGCATCTGGAATCTGGAACGCATGTTTAACAACAAAGCCGGCATGACGAAGGCGGACGACACGCTGCCAAAACGGCTGCTGACGGAACCGGCGAAAACCGGCCCCGCCAAGGGCCTGGTTGCCCAGATCGACAAAATGCTGCCGGAATATTACGACCTTCGCGGCTGGACTCCGGATGGCCAGCCATCCAACGGCACGCTGAAACGGCTCGGCCTTTAAGCCGCTTCCTGGCAAAGGCCGCCACAGGAATGCCAGGGAAGGTGCGGATGCGTGCCTTCCCTGATTTTTTTCGCCGACGTTACATGCGCGCCTAGTTCCGGCCGCAGGGGAGAGGACAACAAATGAAGCATGTCATCATTGGCGCCGGCCCATCCGGTGTGGTCGCGGCCACCACCCTGCGTAAATTGTGCCCGGAAGACGAAATTTTGCTGATCGGCGGCGAAGCGGAACCGCCCTATTCGCGCATGGCCATTCCCTATTACCTGATCGGCAACATCAAGGAAAAGGGAACCCACCTCAAAACCAACGCCAATTATTACAAAGAGCATCGCATTACCTGTCAGCATGGCCGGGTCGCAAAGATTGATTCAAAGAAAAAAACGCTTCGCTTAAAAGACGGCAAGACGGTCCCCTATGACAAGCTGTTGCTGGCAAGTGGCGCCTATCCAATCCGCCCGCCGGTTCCGGGCATTGACGACCCGGAGATCACCGGCTGCTGGACCCTGGAGGACGCACGCCTGATTGCAAAAAAATGCAAGAAGGGTGTGAAAGTTCTGCAGATGGGAGCCGGCTTTATCGGTTGCATCATCATGGAAGCGATTGCTGCGACGGGGGTTGAATTGACGGTCGTTGAAATGGGGGACCGCATGGTTCCGCGCATGATGAACGAAACTTGCGGCGGCCTGATCAAACGGTGGTGCGAGAAAAAGGGCGTCGCCGTTTACACCTCAACAAGGGTGATCAAGATCGAAAAGCGGGAAGACAAAACGCCCCGTTATGCCATCCAGATGGAGGGTGGAAAAACGCTGGAGGCCGATCTGATTATTGCCTCGACCGGCGTTGCGCCCGCCCTCGACTACCTTGAGGGCAGCGGCATTGAGGCCGACAACGGCATCCTGATTGACCCGCATATGCAGACGAATCTGACCGACATCTACGCCGCCGGCGATTGCGCCAAGGGCCGGGATTTTTCGACCGGCGGCTATGAGGTCCAGGCCATCCAGCCAACGGCGACGGAACATGGCCGCATCGCCGCCCAAAACATGGCTGGCGTTGCCACCGCCCACCCGGGATCGCTGAACATGAACGTGCTGGACACGCTGGGGCTGATTTCCAGTTCCTTCGGGCTATGGATGGGCGTCGAAGGCGGCGAACATGCCGAATTGCTGGACGAAGAAAATTTTCATTACCTGCGCCTGGAATTCAAGGACGACGTCCTTGTCGGCGCCCAATCCCTTGGGCTGACCCAGCATGTTGGCGTGCTGCGGGGGCTTATTCAGACCCAGACGCCTCTCGGCCCGTGGAAAGACAAATTGATTGCGGACCCGACCCTTGTCATGTCCGCTTATTTGGCAGCGACCCAGGCACAAGCATGAAAATCACCCTAAAATTCTACAGCACGCTTAGTACCTTTTTGCCCGATGACGCGAAGAAAAATGTGGGCGAGATGGAGTTTGCCGACGACGCCTCTGTTCAAGACGTCGTCAACAGCCTTGGCATTGCCATGAAAATGGTTCACCTGACCCTGGTCAATGGCGTGTACGTCGCCCCCAGCGACCTTGCGTCGCAGCCGCTGAAGGCGGGGGACACGCTGGCCATGTGGCCACCACTTGCAGGCGGATAATGGCGTGCGCGCCAGAAAGCGAGGGCGCGCCGCAACGGCGCACAATTGCGCTTTCCTACAGCCACGTCGAATTGTTCCGCGCCTTCCCAAGAATTTTTGAGCCCCTGCCCGTTCGCATTCAGGGAACGGCTGTGACCGTGACAGACGGAAAAAAGAAGGTCGTTGTTGCCCTTGGCGAAGAACGCGAGCGACGGCTCGGCGCCGAGTTTAAACTTCCGGAAACGAAAATCGATTTCGCCTTTTACGGCTACAGCGAGGGCGAAGCGGATTCCATCTTCAACCACTTCATCACCCGCACCCGGCGCGGCGGCGGCTGAATTAACCGCCCGTCGTGCTCATATGGCGACGCAGGGCCGGCGCGGCATCGCGCCGATCGATGACAAAATCATGCCCCTTGGGTTTGCGCCCGATCGCCTCACCAATGGCCTGAGCCAGAAGGCCGTCGCTGTCGCTTTCTCGGACTGGGGTTCTTAGATCGGCCCAATCGTCCTGACCAAGGCACATGTAAAGTCGGCCGGTGCAGGTCAACCGCACCCGGTTGCATGATTCGCAGAAATTGTGGGAAAGCGGCTCGATAAAGCCAATGCGCCCGCCGGTTTCTTCGACGTCCACGTAACGCGCCGGCCCACCGCTTTGATGGTTGCTGTCGCGCAGGGTCCAGCGTTTTTCAAGCCGCTGGCGCAATTCCGCCAGGGACAAATACTGATCCATCCGATCCTGTTCGATCTCGCCCATGGGCATCGTCTCGATCAACGTCCAGTCAAAGCCCTGGTCCCCGCACCACGCAAGCAGTGCGTCAAACTCGTCCGCCGTCGTATCTTGCAGGGCAACGGTGTTGATTTTGACCTTCAGCCCCGCCGCCTTCGCCGCCCGAATGCCTTCCAGCACGGTTTCGATTTTTCCCCAGCGCGTGAGCGCGCGGAACCGGTCCGCATCCAGGGTGTCCAAAGAAACATTGATGCGGCGGACCCCGGCCTCGTAAAGAGCCGCGGCATGTTTCGCAAGGTGGTTGCCATTTGTCGTCAGGGTTATTTCGTCAAGGTCGCCGGTTTTCAGATGGCGGCCCAGATTCTGAAACAGGGTTAGCACGTCGCGACGCACCAGCGGCTCACCCCCGGTAATGCGGATTTTTCGCACACCAAGAGAAACAAAGGCGCTGCAAACGCGATCCATCTCTTCCAGGGAAAGCAGATCGCGCCGAGGCAAAAAGGTCATGTCTTCCGACATGCAATAGACGCAACGAAGATCGCACCGGTCCGTCACGGAAACCCGCAAATAGGTTACGTCGCGTCCAAAGGGGTCGATCATGGATTGTCGGTTCCTTCTTCCCAACCGCCGGACGGTTCAACCGCCGGGCGTTTCAACCGCACATTACCATGTAAGCTGGCCGGCGAGAAAGGCCACCGCTTCCGGGCTTTCCGGGCCGGAAAAAAAGGCCGCCGCCGGTTTCCGTTCGACCAGGCGGCCGCCGCAGAGGAAAAGAATGTCCTCGCCAAGCCGCCGCGCCTGGCCCAGATCATGGGTCGTCATCACAATTTTCGTGCCGCTGGCCTGAATTTCAAGGATGACGTCTTCGATGCGCCGGGTCGCCGCCGGGTCAAGATTGGCGCTCGGCTCGTCCAGAAAAAGCACCTGGGGCCGGACCACCCAGGCGCGCGCAAGGGCCAGACGTTGCTGTTCACCACCGGAAAGAACGCGCGCCGGTAATTTCGCTTTCGCGGTCAGACCGGTCCGGCGCAGAACTTCCGCAACCCGGCGATGGCGGTCGACCCGCCCAACGCCGCGACCGGCCAAAGCGTAGGCGACGTTGCCAGCCACCGAGCGGCGCAGCATCACCGGGCGTTGAAAAACCATCGCCTGGGCGCCCATCGCGTCGTCCTGGCTGTGTTCATGCCAGGTGATCCGCCCCGCTGTTGGCGACAGCAGACCATGACACAGGCGAAGCAGCAGGCTTTTCCCGGCGCCGTTTGGCCCCAGGATGAGCGTGCGCCCCGTCGCCTGAATTTCCATGGAAATGGATTTCAACAAGTCATGCCCCCCGGCCCCATAGGCAAGGTCCGTCAGCACGAGTGGAAAGATCGTCGGGCTCATAGACTCCCCCGTCGCGACGCCGCGTTGCCGATCGCATAAATCGTCCCGTTGATCAGCAACGAGATCCCAAGCAGCACGATGCCGAGTCCAAGGGCAAGGGTCAGATTCCCCTTGCTGGTTTCCAAGGCAATGGTTGTCGTCATGACCCGAGTTACATGGTTGATGTTGCCGCCGACAATCATGACGGCACCCACCTCGGCCATGGCGCGGCCCAGACCTGCCAGCACCACCGACAGCACCCGGGCGCGCCCGTCCCAAAGCAGGGTTGCCATCGTCCGGCCACGGCCAATGCCAAGGGAACGCAAAAGTTCGCCATATTCGTCCCACAAATCGACGACCACCTGACGGGTGAGCGCGGCGATGATCGGCATCACCAGCAACACCTGGGCAAAGATCATCGCCGTCGGCGTGAACAGCAGCCCAAGCACGCCCAGCGGCCCGGCCCGGGAGATCAACAGATAAACAATGAGGCCGACGACAACCGGAGGCAGACTCATCATCGCGTTCAAAAGGACGGCCAGCATGCCAACGCCCGGAAAGCGGAAAAGGGCAATGGCCGCCCCAAGGGGCAGGCCGATCAGCGCGGCAATGGCGACAGCGCTGAGGCTGACCTGCAAAGACAGGGCGACGATGCTGACAAGATCGGGATCGAAGGCCCCGATCATCGCAAAGGCATGGGCAAAGGCAGTGGCAAAATCGTTCACGGCGTTTCCTTGTGTCTTGAGCCGTCAAAAATCTACTTCCCTTTCCGGCGCGTGAAAAGGACCACAAATCGGCAGGTCCAGCCTGCCACCCATTCTGGTGCCCCTTGCGCAAGGCCCAAGCTGCCGCCTAAAGTGGCGGCCGCACGCGGGTGTAGCTCAATGGTAGAGCTCCTGCTTCCCAAGCAGGTGACGAGGGTTCGATTCCCTTCACCCGCTCCATGATCCCTTGAAATGGGCAAGCCCAAAAGGCGCCAGAGAATTTCATGTTTTTTCGCAAGGCGCTCTTTTTTCACAACTTGTTGCTTGGCCTGCTTGGCCTTTTTCTCGTCAGCCCCGTTGCGGCGGCGGAAAAAACGCTCGTTCTGGCCTCGACAACCTCGACGGAAAATTCCGGCCTCTATGATTTTCTGCTGCCTATTTTCCAGAAAGAGACCGGCATCGAAGTCCGCGTCGTCGCCGTCGGCACTGGCCAGGCGATCAAGCTTGCCCAGAGAGGCGACGCCGACGTGCTGCTTGTTCATCATCGATCGTCGGAAGATCGCTTCATCGCCGAAGGCCATGGGATCGACCGCCGCAACGTCATGTACAATGATTTTATCATCGTCGGTCCAGGCAACGACCCGGCTGGCATTCTGGGACTGAGTGATGTCGGCGAAGCCCTGCGGACGATTGCCAAACACAAGGCGATGTTTGTCTCACGCGGCGACGACAGCGGCACCCACAAGATGGAACGCGATCTTTGGCGCGCGATTGATTTTGATGTCCGCCCAGCAAGCGGCGACTGGTATCGCGAGACCGGCGCCGGCATGGGCGCAACCCTGAACACGGCCGCCGCCGCCGAGGCCTATACGCTGACGGATCGCGGCACATGGCTTAGTTTTCAAAACCGGCGGCAGCTTGTCCTTGCCGTCGAGGGCGACCCCAGGCTTTTGAACGCTTATGGCGTGATCCGCGTCAACCCGGAACGTTTTGACCATTTGCATGTGGAAGCGGCGCGGATTTTCGTCGACTGGCTGACCTCGCAGCAGGGGCAAGCCGCCATCGCGGCCTTCCGGGTGAACGGCAGACAGCTTTTCTTTCCAAATCACAAGAAAAACGCCCCCTGACCCTCATATAGGATCTGTTTTCCGTTCCCAAGATCGTATACTTCGAAGCTTCAATCCTTTCCGCCAAAAGCAGAGCCTGCATGCGCATCTTGATTATCGAAGACGACCACGAGATGGCGGCCTATCTCATGAAAGGCCTAAAGGAGCACGGCTACACCGTTGATCACGCCGCAGACGGCCGGGACGGCCTTCTGCTTGCGTCAACCGGCGACTTTGATCTTCTGATTATCGACCGCATGCTGCCCCACACGGATGGCCTTTCCATCGTCAAGCTGTTGCGCGAACAGGACATCAAAAGCCGTATTCTTCTCTTAAG
>CAYTAE010000075.1:0-7204 GCA_964435655.1 uncultured Rhodospirillaceae bacterium | reverse complement strand
GCAGGGCGTCTGTATCAATCCCGTTTTTGGTGGTTGCAACAGGGGCGCGGTGGCCGATCTTTGGCCGGGATTTTTTATGAATTCCCCCGGCAATCGGTTAACGGCGTCAATGACTTGCGAAGCGATGTTGAACCTAGAAGTCGTCTTTCCCCCTCGGGGGTAGGTCGCCAAAGCGGCCCCGTCCTGACCAAAGTGGTTGGCGTTCGACGGGTTGATAACGCAAGGCGCCGCCGACTTCGCAGATTAGCCGCGCCGACTTTCGCCATCGCACGAAAGACCGGTCCGTGGCATGGAGTTTTTGCCGAATGGCAAAGCGGATGTTAGTCGATACGACGCACCCGGAAGAAACCCGAGTCGTCATCTTAGATGGGAACCGAGTCGAAGCGTTCGATTTCGAGGCCTCTACCAAAAAACAGTTAAAAGGAAATATCTACCTCGCGAAGGTGATGCGCGTTGAGCCATCCCTTCAAGCCGCGTTCGTCGAATATGGCGACGGTCGGCACGGCTTCCTCGCATTCAGCGAAATTCACCCGGATTATTACCAGATCCCTATCGCTGACCGGGAGGCCCTGCTTAAAGAAGAAGCGGCCATCCATAAATCGGAAAGTGCGGAAGAGCCAACGGAAACACCGGCCGCCGCAAAAACCGATGAGCCTGTCGAAGCCGAGGCCAAGCCTGCTGAAGCTGCTGAAGCCGAACCTGCCGAAACGGCTGAGGTCGAACCTGCCGAAGCCGAGCCCCGCAAAACAAAAGGCCGGAGGGCAAAGTCCCAACCGGCAGCGGAAACCATGGAAGAGCACGTGGAGACCCTTGGCGGCGACGAGATGGAAGAGGTCGCGCGCCGCAGTCGCCCCGCCCGCACTTACAAGATCCAGGAAGTCATTAAACGAAGGCAAATCCTGCTTGTTCAGGTCGTAAAGGAAGAGCGCGGAAACAAAGGCGCAGCCCTGACGACCTACCTTTCTCTTGCCGGACGCTATTGCGTACTCATGCCGAACACGGCCCGTGGTGGTGGCATCTCGCGCAAAATCACCAATCACAGCGACCGCAAGCGGATGCGCGACATCCTAAAGACCCTTTCCATCGCAGATGGCATGGGCGTCATCCTGCGCACGGCCGGACTGGAACGAACAAAGCCGGAAATACGGCGGGATTTCGACTATCTGCTGCGCGTCTGGGACAAGGTCAGGGAATTAACGCTGCAATCAACAGCACCAGCGCTGGTCTACGAAGAAGCCAATTTGATCATGCGCTCCATTCGCGACCTCTATCATAAGGACATCGAGGAAATTCTCGTCGATGGCGAAGGCGGTTATCGAACGGCCAAAGACTTCATGCGCATGCTGATGCCATCTCATGCAAAGCATGTTCAACCCTACAAAGATGCGCACATCCCACTTTTCCGGCGTTATCAGGTCGAAACGCAATTGGACGAGATTCACAGCCCCCGGGTCGAACTGAAGTCTGGTGGTTACATCATTATCAGCCCGACGGAAGCCCTTGTTTCCATCGATGTAAACTCCGGGCGTTCAACGAAGGAACGCAACATCGAAGGCACTGCCGTCAAGACAAACCAGGAAGCGGCAGAGGAAATCGCCCGCCAATTGCGGCTGCGCGATCTTGGCGGACTGATCGTCATCGACTTTATCGACATGGAAGAAGGGCGGCATCGACGTCAGATTGAACGTGCCGTCAAAGACGCAATGAAAACGGATCGGGCGCGAATTCGCCTCGGCAAAATCAGCGCCTTTGGACTTCTGGAAATGTCCCGTCAAAGGTTGCGCCCAAGCTTGCTTGAAACAAGCTCGGAAGTTTGCCTGCACTGCGAGGGGACCGGCATCATCCGTTCAACCGAATCCACCTCCCTTTACGTTCTGCGCGCCATCGAAGAGGAAGGCGTTCGCAAAAGAAGCAGCGCCGTCACCGTTTTTGTGCCGACGGACATCGCCCTTTACCTCCTGAACCAAAAACGCGAGACCTTGGCGGAAATCCAGTCCCGCTTTGATTTTCAGGTTCTCGTCGCACGAGATGACGCCTTGATCCCACCGGCCTATCGCATGGAACGCATCCGGGCCCAGGACGGCGTAAAAGAAGAGGTCACGGCGACAGAGTCTGGAAAAGCTGAGACTGGAACGGAACCCGCCAAGGAAGGGCGTCGGTCACGACGGCGCCGCCGGCCCAAAAAGGAAACCCCGACGGACGCCAACCCCGAGGCAACAAAGACGGCAGAAGCAACCCCCGAGACAACAACGAGCGGGGACGCCGGACCCGAAACAACAAAGGCCGAAGGCGATGCGCCGCCACGCAGCAAACGCCGACGGCGCGGACGCCGTGGCGGAAGGCGTCGCACCCAGGCGAAAAACGCACAAGAAGGGCAAGCCCAAAACGAAACCTCGGCTGCAGAGGCTTCGACCCCGGTTGCAGAGCCTTCAAACGACCAGGCAGCAGAAGCGCCAAAAAAGAAACCGCGACGGCGACGGCGGCCAAGCCGCAAGAAAGAGGGCGGCGAAGCAGACACGGACACGGCAACCGCATCCGAGACAGCCGACAATCCGGCATCAATCGATAGCCCCGCAGCGGCTAGCCCGACAACGGCAAAAACACCACCGGTCGCCGCCGAAGTGTCCTCCGGCGAGTAATCAAGGCCGCCAGCTCTTCAAGCGGCGCGCCGCCTCGGCCATCGTCGCGTTGGAACCGGCGAAAGAAAAACGGACGGTCCGATTTCCATCAACAGGGTCAAAATCGACCCCCGGCGTCGTTGCGACGCCGGTTTCTTCCAACATCGCACGGCAGAACTTCTTGCTGTCGCTGGAAAAGGATGAAATGTCCGCATAAAGGTAGAAAGCGCCATCTGCAGGTGCAAGCCTGTCAAAACCGGCCTTCGGCAATTCCTCCAGCAACAATTCGCGGTTCTTTGCATAAGCGGCGACAATCGCATCCAGTTCCTCGCGACAATCAAAAACGGAAATGGCACCGTGCTGTGAAAGCGTTGGTGGCGATATAAAGAGATTCTGGGCAAGGCATTCGATTGAACGCAAGAGCTGCTCCGGCACAACCATCCAGCCAACGCGCCATCCCGTCATTGAATAATATTTCGAAAAACTATTCACGACGATCGCTTGGCGATCGAATGCCAAGGCACTTGCCGCCGCTTCGCCGTACGTAATTCCATGATAAATCTCATCCGATATCAGACGAATGCCACTCTGGCTGCAAAATGCCGCCAGATGTTCAAACGCATCCCGCGACAACATGGTACCGGTCGGATTTGAGGGGCTTGCAAGGATCAGCCCGTCCAGATTGCCGGCAAGCGGTACAAGCTGTTCGACGCTTGGCTGAAAACGGTTTTCCATAGACGCGCGGATGGCGACCGGCTGAAGATCGAGTGCGTTGAGAATGTTGCGATAGGCCGGGTAGCCTGGCTCGACGATCCCTACCCGATCGCCCGGTTCAAATGCGCTTAGAAAGGCCAGCAAAAAGCCACCCGAAGCCCCGGTCGTGACCACGATCTGCTCCGGTGCCACATCAAGGCCATAGGCTTCGCCATAATGTGCTGCAATGCGTGCGCGCAGGCGTGGCAGACCAAGCGCTTCGGTATAGCCAAGCGAGTCAGAGGCAAGGACCTCCTGGGTCGCAGCAATCACCGCCGCTGGCGCGCCGGTTTCCGGCTGACCCACTTCCAGATGCAGCACGTCCTCTCCGGCCGCCTCGCGTTCGTTCGCGGCACGCAGGACATCCATAACAATAAAAGGTGGAACAGCCCCTCGTTTGGCAACCTTCAAGACCATGTAAAGCGACCTACTCCCTTATCCCAAGGGCGACATTAAAAACCGCGCAGATCGGTTGCCGTCTCACAATTTTCCGGACCCAGTCGAACACCTTTCATGCACGAAATCGCGTTTACATGACCAAGCTGTCCGACCGTTTTTGCTCGGTGATCCCGCTCCAGCAAGCCTTGGATCTGCTCGCTGCCTGGTTTCTCCTCAACCAAAACAATGTCCGGCAAACCGCCATGATGAATACGTGGTGCCGCCATGGCATCGACAAGCGGCTCTCCCAAAAGCAGCACCTCGGCCGCCACCTCCGCAAGCGCCGTCACAGAGGCCGCCCCTCCGGAAGGCCCGGCAAGAAAGATCGGGTCCATGTTGATGTAAGGCTGCACCGCCCCTTCTGCATAATCCAGTGGGTCCGCTCTTTTCATTTCCAGAAAACCACTCTCCTTGCCGCCTCTTTCCGGAAGTCGTGCTTTGCCGACATCGCGCATCACCAGAAGGGGTGCCAGGGCAATGTCGTTGGCCGGGGCCATCGGCCCGCTAAAGAAGACACCGACACCAGGGACAACGGCACCGGTGCCGAAAGGACGATACATCGTGTGAGAACAGATGACGGCAAGCCCCTTTCGGTCAACAACCGCATAGCTTGTTGTCGCCGGGTTGTCTGGAAATACGGTCGGGACAAAGGGAAGCTGTTCCACCGGCACATGGCGCTGCGGATCGTAATCCGCCATCCAACCTTCGCGATCTCCTTTCGTGTTTGCACCAGCAAAGGCACGCATGCTGATTTCAGCCAGCAAATGCGGCCTTTCTTCAGCAGATGCTGCCTGATAACGCTCATCCTGAATTAGCATTTCCCATAACCGGACAAAAGCACGACCGCCGGTACTGCCCGTTGTGTACAGGCTGCTCTCACCAAATTTTACGGCGAGCGGCGCACGCCAAGCCACGCGAAACGCGCCAAGCCGCGCATGATTGAGCATGCCGCCCCGCTCTGCGGAAGCACGCACCAGTTTTTTTGAAACCGTCCCTCGATAGAAAGTTTCGGGACCCAATGTCCGTATGTGTTTGAGAGTGCTGGCCAGATCGAACTGGTAGAGCCGGTCGCCCTCGCGCAGAATTCTTCCTTCGTGATTTGCTAGAAGATGACGCGTCTCCGTGTGCGAAATAAGATGCCCGCTTTCCCGATCAAGTGCCTTGGCCAAACCCCTGGAAATGCGAATCCCTTTTTTTGCGTAATTTTCCGCCGGCGCAATCAGATCCCCCCACGCCTTGCCTTGAAAACGCTGATGCAAGGCCGCCATGCCGCCTACATTTCCCGGCACAAGCCCCACTTGGGCGGTGTCCGTCGCCGGCAGAGACTGGAGAAAGTCCAGCACCGACACTTCCTGATTGTCTGGGTCGTAAATGAGGCAGACACCGCCACCGCCAAGACTGGCCGCCGCCGGAGATGTCACGGAAAGGGAAAAATAGAGCGCGACAGCCGCGTCGGCAGCCGTCCCCCCCGCTGCAAGCACATTTCTTGCTACCAGGGTCGCAAGGGGCTCATCGGCGATTGCGACTCCGAAAAAACGGTCATCGCTACCGACGGACAAGCGTCGCATGCCCCCATCTACCTCTGTTTTCTTAGGTTTTTCGAGGTTGGCCAGCCATTCCGGCACCTCGCCGGTGCCAAATTCACAGGCCCCCAACGTTAAAAGACTGAAAAGCAGGAAAAAAACACCATATTGACGGCATCGGCCTGCGTACCTAGGTTGGATATTGGGGGCTGGAGTTCGCATATTGTTTTTCCGTTTTTTCAACTTTGTCCGCCTCGTCGCAGCGATTCTTGTCCTTGTCGGCCTTTGGCCCCAAGAGGCCTTGGCGCAAGCGCGCATTAGCCTTATCCGCGATGCGGAAATCGAAACTATCATCCGAAACTACGCAACGCCACTGTTCGAAGCAGCCGAACTGGACCCGGCATCTATTGGCATTCACATTGTCGCCGACCCGCGCTTGAACGCGTTCGTCGCCGCAGGCCAGAATCTCTTTCTAAACACCGGCCTGCTTATAGAAGCCGCAGATGCCAGCCAAGTGATCGGCGTCATCGCCCATGAAACGGGCCACATCGCAGGCGGCCATCTGATCCGTGGCCAAGAGGCCCTGCGCGGGGCTTCGATGCAGACACTTATCGCCGCCATCGTGGGCATCGGCGTTGGCATTGCCACCGGCAGTGGCCAGGCAACGTCAGCCATTCTCACGGGCGGGTCCGGCATTGCCACCAGCAGTTTCCTGCAATTCAGCCGTGGCCAGGAAGCGGCCGCCGATCAGGCAGGCCTTACCTTCCTGGAAAAAACCGATCAATCGGCAGCGGGGTTTCTTGGATTTCTGGAAATTCTCGAGAAACAGGACCTTCTCAGTTCAAGGCAGCAATCGCCCTATTTGCGAACCCATCCTCTGACGCGCGATCGCGTCCGCTTCGTTCGCGAATATGTCAACGCACATCC
The DNA here is from genome assembly GCA_964435655.1 of uncultured Rhodospirillaceae bacterium. Classification (GTDB taxonomy): domain Bacteria; phylum Pseudomonadota; class Alphaproteobacteria. The sequence continues at coordinate 945 of CAYTAE010000075.1, read as the reverse complement.
AAGTGACGCCGCCCCCTCACCCGAAATTACAAAAAGCTTTGGCCGCATACAGGCAAAACTTATTGGCTTCATGCAACCCTTCCGGCGTGTCATGAGGCATTACCCAAAAAGCGACACCAGCCTAGAAGCCAAATATGCGCATTCCATTGCGTATTACCGGCGGGAAGAAATCGACCGGGCGCTGCCGCTTATCGATGCCCTGATCGAAATAGAACCGGACAATCCTTATTTCCATGAGCTGCGTGGACAAATGTTATTCGAAAACGGTCGCCTTGAAGAAGCGCTTCCTGCCTACAAGACCGCCGTGAGCCTGGACCCCGCTTCGGCCCTGTTGCGGATGGGCCTGGCCCATGTGCAATTGGAAATACCGAATTCGAGAGAGAACCGCCCCGCCATGGAACACCTCCTTTACGCTATTGAGAAAGAGCGGGATAATCCCCAGATATGGCAGTTACTTGCCATCGGCTACGGTCGCGAAAAAGCCTATGGAATGAGCGCATTGGCGCTTGCCGAAAAAGCCCTAAGGCTCGGCGACAAGGTGACGGCAATCCAGCAGGCGACTCGCGCCCAGAAAAAAATGCCGAAGGGATCCCCCGGTTGGATTCGCGCACAAGACATCAAGATCACCACGAACTTGCACCCCTAGCCAACAAAGCCGGCATGGGGGGCAACAGCCCATCCCGTCTGGGACGACCGTTTTTTCCTTTCGTCCTTCTCCTGTCTCTGTCTCTAGCGGCCTGTGAGGGAGCCCCCCGTCTTCCCCGCCCGGCACCGGCATTCGCCCACGCCGGCCTGCCGGGCGACTGGATTCCAGACCCAAAAACCGCCGGTCAGGGCATTGCCTTCGTTGAGAAGGAAGGAATCGCTGCCTTAAAAGTAACCGCAAATTCGAAACGCAGCTTCTCTGGGCGCAGGCTCGATGTCGCCTTGATTGCCAGCCCATAT
>CAYTAE010000074.1:0-7281 GCA_964435655.1 uncultured Rhodospirillaceae bacterium | reverse complement strand
ACATCCTCGATCGTCACGTTGCGGCGAAGGGGGGAATTGTATTGGTTCCACTTTAAAATATAGCGGAAATCGCCGATGCCGGACGCGGCCAGGGTTTTGATGGGGCCAGCGGAAATGGCATTGACGCGGATGTTCTGTGGACCAAGGTCGACGGCGAGATAGCGCGTGCTTGCCTCAAGGGCCGCCTTGGCAACGCCCATGACGTTGTAATGGGGAATGACGCGCTCGGCACCGGTGTAGGTCAGGGTCAACAGGCTGCCGCCGTCGGACATCAGCGGCACGGCCCGCTGGCAAAGGGCCGTGAACGAGTAACAAGAAATCGCCATGGTCATGGCAAAATTGTCCTGGGTCGTATCGATGTAACGCCCTTTTAGCTGTTCTTTGTCCGAATAGGCGATCGCATGCACGAGAAAATCCAGCTTTCCCCAACGGTCTTTGATGGTTTTGAAGACGGCATCGATGCTGGCATCGTCGGTGACGTTGCAGGGCATCACAAGGTCAGAGCCAACGGATTTCGCAAGGGGCAGGACGCGGCGGGCCAAGGCGTCGCCCAGATAGGTAAAGGCAAGTTCTGCACCGGGGTCGGAAGCGGCCTTGGCAATGCCCCAGGCGAGGGAGCGGTCGTTGGCGACGCCGAGGACGAGCCCCTTTTTCCCAGCCATCACCTGCATATCGTTGCTCATTCTGCTTTGCTTCCCTTTTTTCCTGGTTCTGTGTGCCGGCTTGGAGAAGCCTTTGGGATAATTGGCCCGTTTGGCGGCCATCCTACACGAAAGTCCCGATGTCTCCAAGCGGGCCCGAGGGCGCGCGGTGGCTTTCCTGGCCGTTGGAAGCGGCCTATGTTGAGGGGATGGGATATTTTGCCAGAATGAAAAAGAAGGCCCGGCCTTTTGTTGCGTTCCTGACCCACCGGTTTTCGGAATATCGCTGTGGACAGGCCGCCGCAGCGCTTAGCTATACGTCGCTTCTTGCCATGGTGCCGATGCTGGCGATCGGGGTTTCGGCCTTTGCCATGGTGCCGGGCCTAGATGCCGTCCGGGAGGAAGCCGGTGCCATGCTGTTCCAAAATTTTGCACCGCATATGGAAGATTCCATCCGGGATCAATTGTCGGTTTTTGCCGAAAACGCACGCGAATTGACGATGGTAGGGTTTCTGGCTCTTTTTGCCACGGGCGTCATGCTACTTTCGACGATTGAGAAGACGTTCAACCAGATCTGGCGTGTGACGCGCCCTAGAAAGCTGGTGCCGCGCCTGCTTGCCTATTGGGCGGTGATGACGCTGGGCCCGGTTCTTGTTGGCACGGGACTTTCCGTGTCCGGCTATCTTTTTGCGGCGACGGAATGGTTTGGCAGTGCGCGCGCGGAAGAAATTCGTGTTTTTCTGCGGTTTCTGCCATTTCTTTTTGAAACGGCGGCCATCGCTCTTCTCTATATGGTTATTCCAAACCGCGAGGTGTATTGGCGGGACGCCTTGATCGGCGGCGCCATCGCTGCCTTTCTGTTCGAGATTGGGAAAAGGGCGTTCGGCCTCTATCTGACGGCCTTTCCAACCTATGAGGCGATTTACGGCGCCCTTGCCGCGATCCCGATTTTTCTTGTCTGGATGTACGGGTCGTGGCTTGCCGTGCTGGTGGGCGGGCTGCTTGCCGCCACAATCGGGGACTGGCGAAAGGACCCAAGAGCCCTTGACGGCAAGGGGGCAATGGCCCTTTAACCTGCGCGACGCGTGCATCATGAAGGCTGTTTATGTTTGAAACTCCTGAAAAAGATCCGATCGCGCTTTTTGAGCGTTGGTTCGCCAAGGCACGCGAGGCGGAGGTGAAGAACCCAGATGCCATGGCGCTGGCCACGGTCGGTGCCGACGGTACGCCGTCGAGCCGGATGGTGCTGTTGAAGGCCGTGGACGCGCGAGGGTTCGTTTTTTATACGAATCTGGAAAGCGCGAAGGCCGAAGATTTGCGGCAAAACCCGAATGTCGCCCTTTGCTTTTACTGGAAGTCCCTGGACTATCAGGTGCGCATCACCGGCGCCGTGCAGCCTGTCGGTGTGGCCGAGGCGGATGCCTATTTTGCGTCGCGGGACCGTGTGAGCCAGATCGGCGCGTGGGCCTCGCAGCAGTCACGGCCCCTGGAAGGCCGCTTTGCGCTTGAAAAGCGGGTTGTCGAGTTTACGGCAAAGTTCGCAATAGGTGCGGTGCCCCGCCCTCCCTTTTGGTCAGGCTACCGCGTCGTTCCCAGGAAAATCGAGTTCTGGAGCCAGTCCGCGTTCCGCCTGCACGACCGGTTGGTGTATTGTCGCGATGACAGGGACACATGGCAGACGGAATGGCTTTTTCCCTGATCGATAGGAAAAATATTGGCCGAAACTTTAGAGCAACCAACGACGAGTCTTGAAGAGAACGCGCGTCTCATGCGCCGTGCGACGGTTGCGGCCGTTGCGGTCGCAGGGCTTCTTGTGTTCGTCAAGATGATCGCCTGGTGGCTGACGGATTCGGTCAGCCTGCTTTCGTCCCTTGTTGATTCACTTCTTGATGTCGGGGCCTCTTTCGTCAACCTGCTTGCCGTAAGTCATGCCCTGCAGCCGGCCGATTACGAGCATCGCTTTGGCCATGGCAAGGCGGAACATTTGGCCGGTCTTGGTCAGGCCGCCTTCGTCGTTGGTGCGGCGGTGTTTTTGCTGATCGAGGCGTCCCATCGGCTGGTGCATCCGCGTGCGATTGAATATGGCGAAGTCGGCATTGGCGTCATGCTGTTTGCCATTATCGTTACGTTCACCCTGGTGCATTTTCAGCGCCGCGTCGTACGGAAGACGGGAAGCGTTGCCATCGACGCTGATTCTCTTCACTACACCGGTGACGTTCTGATTAACGCCAGCGTGATCCTGTCGCTGGTCCTGGGGACGTATTTTGGCTGGGGCTTTGTGGACCCCCTGTTCGGAGCGTTGATTGCCCTTTACCTGTTGCGGACCGCCGGCAAGATTGCCGTTCTTTCTCTTGATCCGCTAATGGACCATGAACTTCCGGAGGAAGAGCGTGAGCGCCTTCGCAAGATCGTGCGCACCCATCCGGAGGTCCGAAATCTTCACGATCTGCGGACGCGAAAATCCGGGATTACCACCTTTATCCAGCTGCATCTTGAATTGGACGGGCAGATAACCCTGCGACACGCCCATGATGTTGCCGACGAGGTGGAAAAGAAGCTGGCCCTGGCCTTTCCAGGGGCCGAAATTATCAGCCACGAAGATCCAGATGGGGTGGATGAAGCCCGGCCTTACTATCCACCCCGCCGCAGGGCAGCGGGAAAATTTTTACAAGTGTTGTTGGGGTTGCCGAAAGAGCGGAGCTGAAAATTACCACCGCCGCCGCCGTGGCGCCCGGTCCGGAAGGCTTTACTTTCGGGAGGCATTTCGACAGAATCAAACAGACAAATATCCGCCACACGCAAAGGCTCTGAGGATAAAAAATGATGAAACGCTGGGTTCCAAGCTTTTCCAAGTCCGTTCGGACGGCGTTCCTTGCCGGGCTGCTTTTCGTCACCTTCGGTGCGAACGGTTCGGCATTGGCCGCAGGCGCGCCAATATCCGGCGGGCCGGCAAAGGCTGCGAAAACGGCCATGGAAAGTTGGTCCATCGGTTGGAACACCGGCAATCTGGATTTGATTGTCGAAGCCGTCGGCAACAAAGGCTTTTACTGGGATGCGTCCCTGCCGCCGGAAGGGATCAAGGGCAAGAAACTTCGTGATTATGCGGCCCTTCTGTTCAAGGCCTTCCCGGACAGCAAATTTTCTTACAACCACGTGAAGTACACGAAAAAGGCCGTCTATTGGGAATGGACATGGAAGGCCACCCATAGTGGTGCATTTGCCGGCAAAGCCCCGACGAACAAAGCCATCCAGTTAAGCGGCATTGACGTGATCCGCGCCCGCAAGGACGGAAGCGTCAGCATCAAAAGCTATTGGAACGAATTGGCGTTGTTAAAGGCCATCGGCGCCGCAGAATAGCGGCGCAGCAGACGACGTTTTTTTCGCGGGAAGTGTTTTTGCGCGTTTAAGCGGCGCGACGAAGTTCCAGCCGGCCCCAGACATCCAGCAGAGATTCAACCAAATGGGCCATCATCGCGTCCGTGTGCAGCGGCGATGGTGTGATGCGGAGTCGTTCCGTACCCCTTGGCACGGTTGGGTAATTGATGGGCTGGATATAAATGCCGTGCTGTTCCAGCAGCAAATCGCTTGCCTGTTTGCAAAGCCGGGCATTGCCGACGATTAGCGGCACGATATGGCTTTCCGAGGGCAGGATGGGCAGGTCTGCTTCCATCAGCAGGCGTTTGCAGGTTGCGGCGCGTTCCTGGTGCCGTTCGCGTTCCAGATTGCTGGCTTTCAGATGGCGCACGCTTGCCAGCGCACCGGCCGTGATCACCGGGGGCAGCGCCGTCGTAAAGATGAAGCCGGGCGCGAAGCTGCGGACAGCATCGACAAGCGGGGTCGAGGCCGCAATGTAACCGCCCATGACGCCATAGGCTTTCGCCAGGGTTCCTTCGAGGATCGTGATCCGGTCCATGATGCCTTCGCGTTCGGCAATGCCACCGCCGCGCGGGCCGTACATGCCAACGGCATGGACTTCGTCCAGATAAGTCATGGCGCCATATTTTTCGGCAAGGTCGCAGATCTCGCGGATGGGGGCGATGTCGGCGTCCATGGAATAAACAGATTCAAAGGCGATTAATTTTGGCCGTGACGGCGCCGTTTCGCGAAGCAGCGTTTCAAGATGCGCGACGTCGTTGTGGCGAAAAATTTTCCGAGGGGCACCACTGCTGCGGATGCCTTGAATCATCGATGCGTGGTTGAGCGCATCGGAAAAGATCATGCAATCGGGAAGCAACCGGGCAATTGTGCTCAGTGTCGCCTCGTTTGAAATATAGCCGGAGGTAAACAGAAGGGCGGCTTCCTTTCCATGAAGGTCCGCAAGTTCCTGTTCAAGCAACACATGGTAGTGGTTTGTACCGGAGATGTTCCGCGTGCCACCGGCACCGGCGCCGTGTGTTTTCAGGGCACCATGCATGGCCTCTCGCACTTTGGCGTTCTGGCCCATGCCAAGATAGTCGTTGCTGCACCAAACGGTGACTTCTTTTGCTTCGCCACTTTCCAGCCGTTTAAAGGCGCGCGGGAACGAGCCCGGATGGCGCTCAAGGTCAGCAAAGACCCGGTAGCGCCCCTCCGTCTTCAGGCCGGAGATGGCTTCCTTAAAATAGCGATCGTAGTCCATCCAACGCTTCTCCCGAATTCTGGCGCTCTCGCGGCACCTTGGATTAACCATTCTAACATGCAGGGGATGTTTTTAGCACGAAGCCATTCCGTTTTTGAAAAACGATCCCTGCGACGTCCTATGTTTCCAGACCGCCATTAAGAAAACATTGATCACGATTGATAAAATGCAAAGAACCGTCGGGGGGGGGCTGAGGGGGAGATGTGGGGGGCATCCCCGTCTCTTTGGAAGCCGCGTCCGGGCCGCGGCGGCGGCCTGGGATTGCCAGAATCCGGCGATTGTAGGCAGGCTTTCCTATTTTTTCAACATATGGTAGGGTCGCCCGGTTTAGGTGTGTAAATGTTGTGTATGCTTCACTCGTTTTTTGAGAACAAGTCGCAATTGCGACGGGGGAGATACTTCGATGGATGCACTTAGAGTTGTTGCAAAATGGGTTGGTCAGATTACCGAGGTTGGCCTGGCCTTAATCGCTCTTGGGATCGTTGTTCAAATTCTTTTCGGAGAGAATGCGACCTTTCTTACCGGCGACATCGTCGGCAATCTGATTAATCTGATCCGTGCGTTGGGTGAAAACGGCCTCGTTGGCCTGATTGCCTTAGGCGTTATTCTTTATCTCTATAACAAGGCTCGCGATTAGCCTTTGTTTTCGTATCGAGGGGCGGCAACCGGAAACCCGGTTGCCGCCTTCTCATTTCCGGCTTCCGGTTTGTCCCCGGTTTTCCACTGGAAAAGCAAGCGATATCCACAGCCTTTTCCCCAAGAAATTGCGTTTTTCAGGCCCAGACGCCTTTGTTTTCAACCGCCGAAATGGGATGATCTGCGACGCAAAAAACTTCTGTGGCGCAGCCCTCCGCGTCGTTTTAGGCAAGCCCGGCCATGGACAGAAAAATCGATTTTGAGCGCGTGATTACGGACCCCGTCTATCGGCGTCAGGTTGTCGCCCGTCTGAACGGGGAGGCCCAAAAGGCAGACGAAAAACGCCCCGGTGGGGCAAGCTCGGTCGCGGATCCGGAGACATCGCTATGGCCGCTTTCCAGGACACGCTAATTGCCGCGCATTTTTAGCAGGCTTCATGGCGCTTTTGCACACACCTGTCTGTGATTTTGGCTGGAAGGCGGTCGATTTTCGTCTCTCCGGCCTTGATGGCAAGGTCACCAGTCTTGCGGATGTTGCCGGCGCGAAGGCGACCCTCGTCATGTTTCTCTGCAACCATTGTCCCTATGTGACGGCGATCATCTCGCGACTGGTGCGCGACGTTAAGGCCTTGGAAAGTCACGGTGTTGGCGCGGTCGCCATCATGCCCAACGACTGGGTCGCTTATCCGGAGGACAATCTGGAGAACATGGTGCGTTTCGCCGAGGCGCACGCCTTTCCCTTTCCCTATCTGATCGATGAAACCCAGGCCACGGCCCGGGCCTATGGGGCCATTTGCACGCCCGATTTTTTTGGTTTCAACCAGGCGCTCGAACTTCAATATCGGGGCCACCTTGACGCGGGCGGCCGCGAGGACGTGCCAGGCGTGCGGCGAGAACTTTTCGAGGCGATGGCGGGCATTGCCAAGACCGGAAAGGGACCTTCCGAGCAGGTGGCAAGCATGGGCTGTTCCATCAAATGGCGGGAAAGCGACTAGGCTGCGGTGTCGTTTTTACCCCAAACCAGGCTGGCCGGGATTGCCGCGTTTTTCGTGGGTTTGCCTTCGTTCCCGCCGGGGTTTATGTTACGCGACCGATCGACTGACCGGCTAGCCGTGGGCCCAGGGGAACATTCGTGAGCGACAACCTTTTCCGTGAAATCAATGAAGAGATGCGACAGGATCGCTTTCGCGCTCTGTGGCAGAAATATGGGCGGTTTGTGATCGGCGGCGCGGTTGCCCTGGTCGGTGGCGTGGCGGGAAATGTGGGCTGGAGCGAATACAGCCGACAGCAGGCCCTGGAGTCTGGTGCGCAATATCAGGTGGCGGCGAACCTGCTGGAACAGGGAAATGAGGAGGTTGCCCGCGCAGCCTTTGCCACCCTTGGCCAG
>CAYTAE010000073.1:0-7311 GCA_964435655.1 uncultured Rhodospirillaceae bacterium | reverse complement strand
AAAAAAAGGCAAAAAGGTCTTCAAAAAATGCAAAGCCTGCCACACGCTGGTCGCTGGTAAAAACAAAGTGGGCCCGTCTCTGGCTGGCATCTTTGGCCGCACCACAGGCACCGTGGAGGGCTTTAAATATTCAGCAGCAATGAAGGATGCCGGCATTGTCTGGAATGAGGAAACGATGGACGCCTTTCTTGCCAAGCCGAAAAAATACATCAAGGGCACCAAGATGGCCTTCCCTGGCCTGAAGAAAGAAGCCAAGCGCAAGGATTTGATCTCCTATTTGAAAGAGGCCACGAAGTAGCCTTTTCGGACAATTTGAGCCAGACGATCTTTACGGTGCCGTTCTCCGCATGGGGGCATAGGAGACGGCACCGTTTTTTATTGGCAGCTGGCCAATTTCAACCCAAACGCGCTTCGAGTTGCTGCAGCTTGTCATCAACGGAAATTTCCATCTCCGAAGTCGTCTCAAGCTCTCGATCCTCAAAAATATTTTCACCTGGATGCTGTTTTTCCCACGCCTGTACCGACAGGTCACGACGAGCAATCAGGTCGTATATTTCGGGCTGAAACAATTTCAACATCGCCGTAATCCAGCGATTAACCAACAAGGACGGGCGCGCCTGGTCCATTTTAAAACAGGCAACCATCCGACACACATCCGCCCCCCCATACCAGGTCTCGCCGGTTACCCAGCGGTTTGTCGTAAACAGGCCGATTGGATAGCCAAAGGCATCCATCGAAATAGCGATCAAATGGCTTAAAGCGGCGTTGCCATCCACGGGGGGATCGAAATCCGGCAAGGGCGTCGGCGCGATGCCAGGGGGCATCCCTTTTGGCCGCAGGAAGACGTGAAAATGCCCGTGCTCACCCTGGCACGCCCGGTGCGCATGGTAATAGTACTGAGAATGGGTTTCCCCATCATAGGCATCCCCCTCAGGATAATGATCCCACTGATAAAAGGTTTCATGCCCACGGATCAGCTCGCCAACGACGTTGTCCCCCGTCTTGGCAAGAAGCCGGTAACATTCCAGGATCTCGCGACCAGCGGTCCGCTGCGCCTTAAGCTCGGAATGCGAAATCGCAGCCAGATCTGTCATTTTGCTTCGAGCACTCCGGGCAAATCGCAGAAATTCCGTGAAAAAACAAAATTAATCATATTTATTCATTTTAATCAAAGGGTTAAGAAAGAATACCTGGGGGCACCCGCACTGATTGAGGAGCAGATACGAGAATGCCCGATAAAGGTGCGCGTTATTGACTAGATTTTCTGCCCTGTTGAAAATATGTTAGTCAATTCAATGGGGCAGCTTAACGCCAACGATTAAAATAACGAATCCCCAAATCGATAAACAGATACACAGACGGTGAGGAAGCCATGCGCTCAAGTTTCGTGAAATCCCTTCTGTCATCCGGATCAGTCCTTCCACTCGTGGTCGGGGTGGCAACAGCCGCCACGCTTGCCATGAGCAATCCCGCCAAGGCGGAATCATCGGAAGCACCGGAGACCTTCTTACGTGGGGGGCATGAATACAACATCCCCAAATCGACCTTTGACGGGGAACCAGCCCTTCAGAAATTCATCAAGATCGGAAAAGATCAATACCGCTTCTATCCGGACCCGAAAGACAATCCCGGAAAGTTCTATGCGCCAAAAAATTGGCCCATGAAGAACGGCGAAACGGTTAAAGAGCTGCGCGTCGAGGGTACGGAACTTCTCGAAGAAGGTTTTGCCAGACGTTACATTCTGGGCGAAGACCATGCCAAGCGTACGCGGCCCGGCGAGGCTTTTGACAAGGACCTGTTCGTTCTTGCCGTCACATCCCTTTTTGCAACGGGCATGTATTGGGAAATCATTGTTTCCAAAGAAGGCGATACGCTGGTCGTCAATGCCATTGAGTCCCCAGTCGTACGCGGTGAAGTCGTTGGCCGGGAGGACTTGATGTCGGCGGAAGAAAAAGCCGCCCTTGAAGCGAGCAACAAGCTCGACATGAAAGAGGCAAATGCGCTTTACGAAGCCGTTCGCTTCAACATGATCGAGACTTGGGAAAAGTCGAAAAATGAGATCGTTTCCGAATATTCCGACTGGAAGCGCTACAACATTGTTCCCTTCCAGACCGGAAAATTTGTGGGCAGCGAGTACATCAACCTTTACGCAAATGACAAGGTAGATGCTTGGGGAAACTTTAATCAGATGCCGATCGGAACGGTCCTTGTGATCGATAGCTTCCACGGCGATGCGGATCGCAGTGGCTTCGCAGCCAGGTGGAAGACCGGCGACATCGTCATTTTCAAGAAGATGAAAAGAGGTTTCAACGCCGCAACCGGTGATTGGCAAATCACGAAAATTGATGCCAAGGGCAATGCCCAGGACATCACCGGAGAAAAGGGCGTGAAGTCGGCCTATCTTTTCGCCGTACCGGATAAATACAAGAAGACGATTTACTTCTAGGCTGAACGTTACGTTCGGTTTTTAGAATTATTTCTGGATAAAAATTGGGGGGGTGCTTCTGCACCTCCCTTTTTTTGTGCGGCTTTTATTGATAGCCCTGCGCCCACTGGGCGCCCGCCTAACGTTAAATCACTTGCGCACCGGAAAAACAACGGCAGCAGCGCCTCGTATAAAAACGGGCGGGGCCTTTTGGCCCCGCCCGCGTTTGTATGGTCGTCCTATCCTCTTACCACTTTGCCTTTTTCACGGCCTTCAAATTGACTTCCGAGGGTTTCAAATCCGTATTGAATTTGGTGTCCTTGCTGGTTATCAGGACGCTGGCATGGTCAACGAGGAAGTCCGAAAGCACGGCCCATGTCGCCCACAACACGCTCCCCTCCGGATCGTCCTCTACCGGAAAGACGTGATGGCCCTGGATCGTTGTTTTCCAAAGCTTCCCCTTTGGCGTGAAATATTCACCAAGATACGGCGTCCATTGCTCCGCATCGACATAAAGTACCTTGCGGCTATAAGGATGTCTTTCCGGCGTGGTGCCCTCAATGACGTAGACTTCTCTTGGCTCCCACTCGTCAACCGGGTTCCAATAGGGTGCCGTTTTTAAATCAAAAACGGGGAATCGTTCCTGCGGCGTGTCGCCATTCTTTTTCCAAAAAGGCTCGGCGGAATTCGCAACGACAAGGATCTTCTTTTTCGCAATGATCTTGAAATCGGCATACCAGGTCGGATGCGCGCTTAAAACCAGCACGTCGTCGGCCAGATAATCCGTGGAACCCAGCTTATCCATCCAGAAATCCCCGGAAAAACGCCGCACCTTGCGGGCCGCCACGGCATAAGCCAGCAGCCAGTCCGGGTCTCCGTTTAGGTAGCGGATAAGGACCAGCCCGTTCCCCTTCAAATCCTGTGGTGAGGTCTGAACAACGAGTGATTTTTCGATAATCCGCTTGTTTTCCGCAGCCCCATTGTCCCGGCGCAGAGCGCCTCTTGCGAAGGACCGCTTGAAGAATTGCTTCTGAACGCGCTCAAGCCCCGTTTTCCCGTTGATCATCGCGATGACCACGTCCGGGAATTCCTGATTATCGCCCCGCTGCTTGCCAAGATACATGTTCCACATGACCTTGCGACCAGCCTTTGGGTCCTGCAAGTCGATTGCCGGAAAGGGAGGACCCGCTTCCCAGCCATTTAGAAGATTGGCATCGTCCAGGGTTACCGCGTCACGATTGCGCTCCGCCGCCGCCACCCATTTCGGATCCTTGGGGTGGGGTTTTGTATGCGCAAGCTTCATCGTCAGACCCTTTGTCCGAATCTGCCACTGAAAATTCTCGGGAATAAGGCTCTGAATGGTTTCACCCTCGAAGGTTTTATCGAGAAGCGATTTCAGATTTTGGGCGGTGATAACCGTTCCTTCCGGAACTTCTTCCCCATAGGCCGGAACTGTAAAAAGCAGACCGGCGGCCAGAAGCATTCCGCCAAAAATGCTCCCTGTTTTTTTCTCTCGCATCATTCTTTGTGACTCCTACCCCACATGTTTTTTGTTCTAACCTCTTATTATACAAAGCGTTCTAAAAAATGATAGGCGGCTCCAAAGGCCATTTGCCATAATCTACAGGCTGGATCTTTCCAGATTCTGCCTTGAAAGAAGCCCACGAAAAAACCACGGGCCAAAGCAAGAAGGCCCAGTAAGCTTAACGCCATGACTTCCAACAACATGTCGCTGAAAAGCCTTGGACGCCGCCGTTTTTTAAAATTCGGCCTTGCCGGAACCGGCCTGCTCTTTCTGGCTGGGCTCTGGCGTTACACCACCGGCGAGACCCGCCCCCCAGCCCCGCCTGGCTTTCACTTTCTTACCGCCCAGGACCAGCGGATCTTTGCAGCGCTGGCGCCTGTTTTGATCGACAAAGCGCTTCCAATCAACGGCCGGGATGGCCTGATTGCTGAAATTCTCATCGACATTGACCGGTTAATTGCGGCGATGCCGCCTGGGATGCAAGGCGAGCTGCGCCAACTTTTCGACCTGCTGGCTTTTCCTCCGGCACGGATAGCCCTCACAGGCATCTGGAACAGCTGGGAAGCAGCCACGGAAAAGGAAATAGGGGGGTTTCTCGACCGTTGGTCGACAAGCGCGCTGACACTTCTACAGCTTGCCTATGCCGCCCTCCATGATCTCTGCATGGCCGCCTGGTACGACAACCCGCACGCCTGGGCCTGGGTCGGCTATGACGGCCCCCCAGACATCCCCGACGACGTACGAAAGACCCTGTGATGGCGGAACGTACCCATATCGACGCCGCAAAGCTGGAAAAGGACGAACATTATGCCGCCGATGTCGCCATCATCGGCAGCGGGGCTGGCGGCGGCGTAGCAGCAGAAATTCTTGCCCGCGCCGGGTTGCAGGTCGTCCTGATTGAAGAAGGCGGCTATTGGACAGCCCAGGACTTTACCGGTCGCGAAGGAGATGCTTACCGCACGCTTTATTGGGATGCCGCCAGTCGCAAAACAAAAGACAAGGCGATCAACCTTCTTCAGGGGCGCGCCGTTGGCGGCAGCACTGTTGTCAACTGGACAGCAAGTTTCCGCACGCCACAAAAGACGCTTTCTCATTGGGCGGATATGTTCGATGTAAAAAAAACGACCGCCAAAGATATGACCCCTTGGTTCGAACGGACCGAACGCCGTTTCTCCGTTGCCCCCTGGGAGCCGCCTCCAAACGAAAACAACGCCATTCTTGCCAGAGGTTGCGAACACCTTGGCTGGCCCCACGGCATTATACCCAGAAACGTGCGCGGCTGTTGGAACATCGGCTATTGCGGCTTTGGATGCCCGACCAATGCCAAACAATCCATGCTGGTTACAACGATCCCGGCGGCACTTGATCGTGGCGCCATCCTGATCAGCCATGCCCGGGCACACACAATCGAAACCGATCATGGGCGGGCCGTAAATGTGCAGTGCCTCGCCATCGATTCGGAAAGCTTTCGCCCCACCGGCCGAAAGATCCGGGTACATGCAACCCATATTGTCGTGGCTGGCGGCGGCATAAACGGTCCCGGATTGCTTTTGCGGTCAAATCTCCCCGATCCACATCAACGCCTTGGAAAGCGCACCTTTCTTCATCCTGTCACGGCCCTGGCCGGTGAAATGCCAGAGAAAGTAAAACCCTTTGAAGGCGCGCCCCAATCCGTCTATTCGGATGCCTTTCTTTGGCGTGACGGCGTGGCCGGCAAGGCCGGCTATAAGCTTGAAGTGCCGCCGCTGTTTCCCGTGCAAGCGGCAATTTCCATTCCATTATTTGGCAGCACCCATGCACAAGGCATGGCACGACTTCCCTACACCCATGCCATCATCGCCCTTGTGCGAGATGGCTTTAATCCGGATTTCACCGGCGGGCGCGTCGTGCTTCAAGGCGACGGCAGCCCCGTTCTTGACTACCAGACAAACGCCTTTCACTGGGAAGGGTTCCAACACGCCTATCTTTCCATGGCAGAACTTAGCTTTGCAGCCGGCGCAAAATCTGTTTTCCCGGTACATCGGGAAGCGCGACCTTATCAAAGCTGGCGAGAAGCAAAACAGGCAATTCGCGAGAACCTGTCTATGCGGCCGCCGCGCGCGCTTGTATTCTCCGCTCATATTATGGGCGGATGCGCAATGTCAGAGGACGCCAAGCTTGGCGTGGTCGACTCATTCGGCCGCCATCACCAGATCGAAGGGCTATCCGTCTTCGACGGGTCCGTCTTTCCGACAAGCCTTGGCGTCAATCCACAAATCTCAATTTACGCCCTGGCTGCACGCAATGCGGCACAGCTTGCCGAAGATTTGTCCGGCAAGCCGGTTGATTTTGCCTAGCTCGTTAAAAAATTATCCATCCTATTCGACGTGAATGGTGCCCTCGGGATAGAAGGCGTGAAAAGCAAAGGCAAAGCTTATGTCGTGAACGACATCTTCCAGACCATCCGCCGTCTTCCGTTGAACAATCACATTTCCGATATCGCGCCCATCACGAATGCGCTCCACATCAAGCGCCGAGTTCTGCCCCGACTCCCAGGTAAGCACCAGATCCTTGACAACAATTTTCCCACGATGCCGGAGGAGTTTTAAGCCCCAGGCTTCGTCTCCCACCGAGATAACCCTTTCCAGGGGCGCAATATTTGAGGGGAATTCCCCCCGGTAAAGAAACGGCAACCGGCTGCTGTCATAGCCGGAATAAGGCGTGTAGCCATAGGCACGCATGCTCGTGGAATTTGGGACAAGAACTTTCCCCGTTGGGTACCGCTTCCGAAACCTCGAGAAAGATTCGACTCGCGAAGGAAGCATCGTCAAGCTTTCGCCCATATGCGTCCCGACAATGCCCTCGCCGGTAAATTGCTGCCACCAGCTTTCCGTCTGGCGGTCATACATAACAAGATCTGAATTGCGAAGCTTGCCCGTGGTTCCAAAATCAAGGACGACACCCTTTAACCGGCGATCAAAAACGATTGCCGAATTGCACAGCGGACAAAAAGTAATGCTAACCGGAACCTTGCCAATTTGATCGTTCACGATTTCGTGCCACATCAGAATCTGCAAAGGGTACGCACGCGCTTTACCGTTGACGACAATGCTTACGACCGGCTCGTCATTGCCAAGCGTCGTTATTGAACTGGCTAATTCAAATTTTGGATTGTCTATCGGAGGGATGCCATCTTTCGATGGCCCGCCGGAAATAATTTCATCAAAGTTGATCGACGTCTTTGAAAAATCCGTCTTGTGCCACTCTCCGCGCCATCGCCTGATGTCGCTGGCTTCCGCCACGATCCCAAAAAAAAGGGGGGCGAAGGCTACGAAAAATACAAAGATGCTTGTCCTGAACAAAGAAACTTTTTCCAAATTCT
>CAYTAE010000072.1:0-7345 GCA_964435655.1 uncultured Rhodospirillaceae bacterium | reverse complement strand
ACCTGATTTCCCCGCGTTGCGGCAAGGGTATAGGCCAAAAGCGGTTTTTCCACTTCGTGGAGAACCTTCCCGTAAAGACCGGGGGGCAAGTCTCCAGGCTGGGCACCAAAGCAGTTTTTTAAATGCCGTTCGACAGCTGCTTCCAGCCCTTCGTCTTCGGCAGGAACGGGCGCCGCCTGAGGCTGCAATCCGGAAAACTCGGCTTCAATGACGTCAAGTTCAAGGACTTCCTCGGAATAAAGTGCGGCAAGGCGGCGGACAAAATTCTCGATCTCACGGACATTTCCAGGCCAGCTATATTCTTTTAGTCGCGCCATGGCCGTCGGTGCCAATGTTTTCAACGGCAGCCCGTCCGCCTCAGCCTGGGCCAGAAAGTGACGAACCAGAGCCGGAATATCCTCGATTCGCTCGCGAAGCGGCGGCAGCCGTATCGGTACGACGTTAAGCCGGTAGAAGAGGTCTTCGCGAAAGAGTCCCTGATTAACAAGCTGCTGCAAATTGCGATGGGTTGCCGCGATAATGCGCACATTTACCCGGATTGGTGTTCGCCCGCCGACCGTCGTAAATTCACCTTCCTGAAGGACGCGCAAAAGCCGTGTTTGTGCTTCAATGGGCATATCGCCAATTTCGTCTAGAAAAAGGGTGCCCCCTTCCGCCTGTTCAAAACGCCCTGTGTGACGTTCCGTTGCACCCGTAAAGGCTCCCTTCTCATGGCCAAAGAGTTCGCTCTCGATCAATTCTTTTGGAATAGCCGCCATGTTGATGGCAACGAAAGAGGCATTTCGACGTTTGCCAAACTCGTGGAGTGCCCGGGCAACCAGTTCTTTGCCGGTGCCTGACTCGCCGGAAATCATGACCGTAAGGTCTGCCCCCATGAGGCGTGCCATGATTCGATAGATTTCCTGCATGGCGGGGGAACGCCCGATCAGCGGTAGTTGGTCATCGGTTTCGATGGGTTCGGAGACGGGGGCAAGCTTTGGATCACGAACCGTCAATGCCCGTTTCACGATATTTACAAGCTCTGTCAGGTCAAACGGCTTTGGCAAATATTCAAAAGCGCCCCGCTCCGTTGCGCGTACGGCAGTCAACAGCGTGTTTTGAGCGCTCATGACGATCACACGAAGATCGGGTCGGAGCTTTTTGATTCGGGGAATAAGGTCGAGGCCGTTTTCATCCGGCAGAACAACGTCGGTGATGACAAGCTGCCCATCGCCATTGCTGACCCATTTCCAAAGCGTTGCGGCATTTCCTGTTGAACGCACCTCATAGCCTTGCCGGCTCAAGGCCTGTTCAACAACAAGACGAATGGCGCTGTCATCCTCTGCAAGCAGAATTGTGGCATCCGTCATTGGGCTTCCTTCCCCATCTCTTTTCGTTCCTGGGCAATGGGTAACATGATACGAAAAACCGTGTGGTGAGGCTCGCTGTCGAATTCGATAATGCCACCATGGTCGTTGATAATTTTTGCGACAAGGGCCAGGCCAAGCCCCGTTCCATTTACCTTTGCCGTAATAAAAGGATCGAAGAGATGCGGACGTATTTCCTCTGGAATGCCGGGGCCGTTGTCATGCACGCTGATGACAAGCGGTAGCAAAACGCGGCTTCTACCATCGGGGCTGCCCAGGCGCATGCCATGTTGATAGGACGTGGCAAGCACGATTTCGCCATTTTCTTCTGGCACGGCTTCGGTCGCATTCTTTACAAGGTTTAAAAAGACCTGGATCAATTGATCGTGGTTGCCGGAGACCGACGGCAGAGATGGGTCGTAGCGTTCAACAAAACGAACGTGTCGGGCAAACCCGCTCTGGGCGATTTGTTGAACACGTTCCAGAACCTGATGAATGTTAATCGCTTCACGTTCCAGAGGCAGGCCGTCGGAAAAAATTTCCATCCGATCCACCAGCTTGCATATCCGGTCCGTTTCGTCACAAATCAGGCGCGTAAGCGCCTTATCATCGCTTGCGGCGTTTTGTTCAAGTAATTGCGCCGCACCGCGAATGCCGGAAAGCGGATTTTTCACTTCATGGGCAAGCATCGAGGCCATTGCCGTGACGGAACGGGCCGCACCTTTATGAACAAGCTGGCCGATTTTCTGAGCGATTGAGCGTTCGTGAATGGAAAGAAGAAGATGGTTTTCCTGATCCACAATGGGTGCAATTTGTACCGCGACAAGCCGTGGCGCAAAACGCGGGCCGCTTAGGTTCAGCCCATATTCAAAAATGCTGTTGCCAGCATCGCGTACTTGTTGCATCAGCGCAAAAATTGGACTGTCCAAAGGTAGCAACGCGCTCAAAGGTCGTTCGCAGAGATTGGCAATGCTTGTGCTGAAAAACTCTTCGGCGGCCAGATTGGCAAAGCGGACTGCATTTTCCGGCCCGATCGCAAGAACCGGGTTCGGAATGCTGGCGAGAACTTTCTCAATTTCCAGGTTTCCCGCCGCTTGCGTCCGTTTCAATTGGGTTATCGCTTTTGCCATATTAATTAATCATTTGAAATTAAAAGATATTTTTACCCGCCCCGGGCAGCTATGCGTATATTTTAGGCAGGTTATAAGCTGCATAATTCTTACACAAGGCGCTTTCCTTCCCAGCTGCCTGCCCCAATTCACCCTGCCGCCTTGGCAAGGCCATGATGCACGGCTAGTTTGGCGCCATTCACCCCCGAAGGAGAACAACCCATGACTGGGTGCGCCGTCTTGATCGTCGCCGCTGGCCGCGGTCACCGCCTCGGCGGTGAATTGCCAAAACAATATTTGTCCTTTGGTGGCAAGGAAGTGCTGCGTTGGACCCTTGAGGCTTTTCAGGCCCATCCTGGGATCGACGGCATCCAAGTTGTTATCCACGCCGATGACGAGGCACTTTATGCCGATGCCGTGCGTGGTCTGTCCCTTCCCGACCCGGTTTTCGGTGGCGCAACACGACAGGAATCCGTTCGGCTGGGCCTTGAAAGCCTTGGCGACGTGGCACCACAATATGTTTTGATCCACGACGCCGCCCGGCCCTTTGTCAATTTTGCAACCATCGAACGGGTTGTCTCCGGATTGGAAAAGGATGCGGCCGTGATTGCTGGCCTCCCCGTTACGGATACCCTGAAAAAAGAAGAAGCCGGCCACGTCACCGGCACGATTGATCGCCAGGGACTTTGGCATGCACAGACCCCTCAGGGGTTTCATTTTCCAGCTATTCTTGAGGGACACCAGCAAATGAAAGGCACCCATTTGACCGACGACGCCGCCGTGGCCGAGGCGGTTGGCATTCCGGTACGCCTGGTTGCTGGCTCCGAAGATAATTTTAAAGTGACAACGCCGGAAGATTTCGTCCGCGCCGAACGTAAAATAGCAGGCGACGCCGGCCTGGTTCGCGTTGGTCAGGGATTTGACGTGCACCGTTTTGGTCCCGGCGATCATGTGATGATCTGTGGCCTTGCGGTTCCCCACAGCCATGGCATTGAAGCCCATTCCGATGGCGATGTCGGTTTGCATGCACTGACGGACGCAATCCTTGGTGCGATGGGCGACGGCGATATCGGTATTCATTTCCCGCCAACGGACCCGAAATGGCAGGGCGTTGATTCGGCCCTCTTTCTACGTCACGCCCTGACGCGCCTTGCCGAACGCGGGGGCCATGTCCACAATTTCGACGTTACCCTGATCTGCGAAGCGCCGAAGCTTGCCCCCCATCGTTTGGCCATGATCGCGCGGCTTGCGGCGATCACCGGGCTTTTGGAAAGTGCGATCAGCGTCAAGGCAACGACGACGGAAGGTGTGGGCTTTCTCGGCAGGAAAGAAGCCATCGCCGCCCAGGCCATCGTAACCATCGCCTTGGCGGAATAAATTTCCGTGGCAAAAATGCAAAAAAAACGCCCGTTGCCCCTCCTCCATCCAGCGTTCTGGATCGGAACCGTTTTTGGCATTGGGCGCATTCCCCTGGCACCGGGAACCTGGGGGTCTCTTGCCGCTCTTCCCGTTGCTTGGATCGTTGTCGGCAGCTTTGGGCCTGACGAGGGGCCGCTTGCCCTTGTCCTGCTTGCTATTCTTTTCTTTCCGATTGGTCTGTGGGCCTCTCACGTTTATGGGCAAGCATCGGAAAGCCACGATCCGCCTGATATCGTCATCGACGAAGTTGTTGCCCAGTGGCTGGTCCTTGCCCTGGTGCCGCAAGATGGCTTTTTTTATGGCCTTGCCTTTCTTTTTTTCCGGGTGGCGGACATTCTCAAACCCTGGCCGATTCGTCGTTTTGAAAAACGGTTTCCCGGGGCATTCGGTGTCATGGCAGATGATTTGCTGGCAGCGCTTTATGCGGCCGTCGGTCTTTTCATCGCCATGTATTTTATTGAGGTGTAAGAGATGTTTTCCGGGGAACTTTTAGAACAAGCGGGCCGGCTCTTTCGTCTTTGTAACGAGGCCGGGCTGCGTCTGGTGACCGCTGAATCCTGCACCGGCGGGCTTCTTGCCGCTTGCCTGACGGAAATTCCAGGTGCTTCAAACCTGCTGGATCATGGTTTTATTACCTATTCGAACGCGTCGAAGACGGCCCTTCTCGGCGTGCCGGAAGACGTGCTCGAAAGCGCGGGTGCTGTTAGCATCGAGACGGCCTGCGCCATGGCAAAAGGTGCTCTGGCCGAAACCGGAGTGGATTTTGCCATCGCCATCACCGGGATGGCTGGCCCAGGGGGCGGAACGCCGGAAAAGCCGGTTGGTCTGGTTCATATCGCTGCTGCGGGCCATGGTCTGGAAATTCTTCACGCGCGCCATGTTTTTCAAGGCGATCGCACGGCCATTCGCCTGCAATCCGTCCACGCGGCAATCGATCTTTTGATAAAGCAGGTGGAACGGCGGCTCGCCTAGGGCGCTTTTGATTCCGGTGTGTCATAGATTGCGTGGGCACGGGATTCAAAGGCTTCGAGAAGCCGCCCCAGCGCCTCATCGAAAAGAGTCCCGATCACCTTCTGAAAGACGCGTGAGCGAAATTCGAAATCGATATAGAAATCGACGACGCAACCGCCATCCGGTGCCGCCTCGAAAATCCAGTGATTGTTGAGATAATGTAGGGGACCCTTCGTGTAGCGAATGTCAATTCGGTGCGGTCGGTCAAAAATATCAATGGAAGAGAAATGTTCGCGGAACATTTTGAACCCGATCACGATATCCGCGTGGACTGTGTTTCCTTCCCGTTTTCGTATCCTGGCACCCTGACACCAGGGAAGAAATTCCGGATAACGTTCAATGTCCGCGACCAGATCGAAAAGCTGCTCCGGCGTATAAGGAAGGTGGCGTTTTTCCGCATGTGTCGGCATGCAATCGGTCTAACCGCCTGCAAGCTGTTCGGCGCGCGCCTTCTGAAGGGATTGAAAATCCCTGTCCGCATGATAGGACGACCGCGTTAATGGGGACGCGGAAACCATAAGAAAGCCTTTTGCGAGAGCCAGGCGGCGATAGTTCTCAAAGACTTCAGGCGTCACATATTCGGCCACCGGCACATGGCGCGGGGTCGGTTGTAAATATTGGCCAATGGTCAGGAAATCAACGTTCGCAGAACGCAGATCGTCCATGACCTGCAACACCTCGTCCTTTGTTTCGCCTAGCCCAACCATAATTCCGGATTTCGTAAAGACCGACGGTTCAAACTGTCCCACCTGATCCAACAGGCGAAGGGAATTGTAATAACGGGCGCCCGGGCGAATTTTTGGATACAGCCTCGGCACGGTTTCAAGGTTGTGGTTGAAAACATCCGGACGGGCAGCGGCAACCACCGCAATCGCGCCTTCTTTTCGAAGAAAGTCCGGGGTTAGCACCTCGATCGTCGTTTCCGCGCTGCATTCGCGGATCGCTTCGATGCAACGGACAAAATGACTGGCACCACCATCGGCAAGATCGTCCCGGTCAACCGATGTGATGACGATATGCTTGAGCTTCGTTTCGACAACCATCTCGGCAATGTTCGAAGGCTCATGGGGGTCAAGACGGTCGGGTTTGCCGGTGGCAACGTTGCAAAAAGCACAGGCGCGTGTGCAAACGCTGCCCAGGATCATGACCGTCGCATGCTTTTGCTCCCAACATTCGCCAATGTTTGGACAGGCGGCCTCTTCGCAGACCGTATTGAGTTTCAGACGGCGCATCAGGTTTCGCGTTTCAGCGTAGGCGTGCGAGGTTGGGGCCTTCACGCGAATCCAGGAAGGTTTGCGCAGTCTTTCCTGCTTGTGAAGGTTGTTGACGTTGGTCATGGGTTGTTTCCGAATCCTCTTAGGAATGGATGGCCCGATCATAGGCGTCCAGAACCGATTCATGCAGCATTTCCGAAAGCGTCGGATGGGGGAAGATCGTTTCGATCAAATCGGCCTCCGTCGCTTCAAGGCTGCGCGCGACAATATAACCCTGAATCAACTCCGTCGCATCGGCACCAATGATATGGGCACCCAACAATTCGCCGCTTTTCTTGTCGAACAGTGTTTTTACAAAGCCTTCTGCAGCGCCAAGCGCGATGGCCTTGCCATTGCCATGATAGGGAAACCGTCCGATGCGAAGGTCAAAACCGGCGGCTTTTGCCGCTTTTTCGGTCATGCCGATGCTGGCGATTTGTGGCATCGAATAGGTACAGCCCGGAACCCGTAAGACGTCAAGCGGGCGCGCGTCCTTTACTTTTGCAAGATGTTCAACACAAAGAACGCCTTCATGGCTTGCTTTATGGGCAAGCCACGGTGGCCCGACAAGGTCGCCGATGGCATAGACGCCCGCCTCGCCCGTTTCCAGCCATTCGTTGACGACAACATGGCCCTTCTCAATTTTTATTTTTGTGCCTTCGATGCCTAAATCCTCGACATTGCCGGTGATGCCAACCGCCACGATTGCGCGATCGGCCTCAATCCGTTCGCTCTTCCCATCCACGTTTAGGGTTGCAGAAAGGCCCGCTTTTCCCCGGTTAAGCTTTTCAATTGTCGTCTTTGTCAGGATGCGAATGCCCTGTTTTTCGAAGGCCTTTTGCGCAAATTTCGAAATTTCTTCGTCTTCAACAGGAAGAATGCGGTCAAGAATTTCCACCACGGTGACGTCGGCCCCAAGGTTTCGGTAGAAACTTGCAAATTCAATCCCGATGGCACCCGAACCAATCACCAAAATCGATTTTGGAAATTCTTTTGGCACCATCGCTTCCATATAGGTCCAGACCCGTTTTCCATCCGGTTCCAGACCGGGAAGCGTTTTTGCCCGGGCGCCAGTCGCAAGAAGGATATGCGTTGCCGAAATCTCGCTGGTTTTCTTTTTCGCACTTGCAATCGCAAGCCTGCCTTTGCCCGCAAGCCGGGCGCGACCATCGATTACATCGACCTTGTTTTTTTGCAGAAGATAGGC
>CAYTAE010000071.1:0-7547 GCA_964435655.1 uncultured Rhodospirillaceae bacterium | reverse complement strand
CGATCTGTCCCGAAGCAACGGCGTCTTACGAAAATCTGAAAGGCCTTTGCATCGCATCTGGCTGGCGGCGGGAAATACGAAAACATGTCGGCGGCGTGAAGGGATGCACACATCTGACCGCCCTGCTGAACGACGTGGCGACGGTCGCCTTTCAAACGATCTATCCCATCCTCCACCGGGGGAAAGCCAGCGAACCGGCGGCATCAAAGCCGGAGTTGCTGGACAGCTGCCACGCCTTTGCTTCCGACAGCGACGTCGTTAAAAGGCATTGGCCCGATTTTTATAGTGGTTCGTGAGGCGGGAATTTCTTCGCCAGCTCCGCAAACCGTCGTCGGAAAACACCCGAACAGGTTCCGGAATACCATGGCCCGCCTTTGCATGGCCATCTTCTGTCGCTGCAACGCGGAAATAAAGGACGATAAAGGCCCGAAGGGCCGCCGTCAGAGCCGATTCATGGCGCCGAAAATCCACATCGCTGCACACCTCATGGATCGTTTTGCCCTCGCGGCGGCAAATCTCTTCAAGGGCGTCCCACATGCTTGGCTCAAGCCGCATGCTCGTCCGATGACCGGCGACCGTTACGTTGCGATTGACCAATGTGCTTGCCATTTTTGAACTCCCTGCGCGGCACCTTCGCATACAATTAGAGATTGTATTTAGGACCTATTTACGACAATCAATAGACCCTGCTATGGCAGGTATAACAACCTATAATTGTTTAATAAGACGTTAACGTTCAATTTATAGGCGTTTTTACGGCGCAAAAAGGGGGAATTTTGAGCCAGGCCAACGCTTCAGCCGGCCCGGTCTTCGTCCGGTGCCAAGGCCTTCAGGCGAAGCGCATGCAGGGAGGCGGCGAATTCCCCGGCAAGGGCGCGGTTGATCAAACGTTGCCGGTCAATGCGGGATTTGCCGGCAAAAACCGCCGAAACAATTTCAACCCTGAAATGCGTCTCGCCCTCGGCCCGGCTGCCAGCATGACCGGCATGGGACGCCGATTCGTCAACAATTTCCAGCCGCAACGGCTGAAAGGCTTCTTCAAGGCTGGCGGCAATCCGTTCCCGGCGCGACGGCGACATGGCAAATTCCTTTGAACGTTGTAACGGCCCCCCACGCATAGGCGCGGCGGCGAGTGCCGTCAAGGCGCCGCACGGACCCGACACCCCCCCGGCATCAACGCGTTACGCAGCCTTGGAAAAACCGGGAGATACTTGCCACTGGGGAGGAAAATCTCCATATTTTCTTGATGCGAAGAAGCAAAAATGTCCGCCTTTCAAGGCGCCCAAAATCCGCAACAACGCGGAACCCAGAAAGCCCCGGCCGTCACGCCTGCGACCGGCCCGACTGCCGGGCCGAGGGGTGTTATCGCGCGCCACGCTCGCGCGAGAACCTTCGGAACTATTACTGGTTTTGCCTGGCCCATGTGCGTGAATACAACCGGGCCTGGAATTTTTACGCCGGCCTGACGGAACCTGAAGTCGAGGCAATCACCCGCCATGACACCGTCTGGCAACGCCCGTCCTGGCCCTTTGGCGAGAATCCCGCCCGGTCGTTCCAAAACCCGGACAAGATACGCGATGCGGTGCACGGCGCGTTCCACTTTTTTCGGGAAGAGACCGCAGCGCGTGCCAAACCCGCCGGCCCGGAGACAGAAGAAGAAAAAGCCTTTCGCGTTCTGGAACTGACCCCACCGACGACCCTGGAAAAGCTCAAAGAACGTTACAAGGCGCTGGCAAAACGCCACCACCCGGATACCCACGGTGGCGACAAGACCGGCGAAGACCGGTTAAAAGAAATCAACCTTGCCTACCAGACGCTGATCGGTACCCATGGTTCATAACCTGCGTGCCTTTTCCCGAACAAAGGAGACCCTGGTGCGATGACCTCACCGGATATGGCCGACGCAACGTCCAATCATTCTTCTCGTGTCCCCGACATTAAAATCTCGGTGCGGCAAATATTCGGGCTCGATACGGATTGGGAAGTGCCGGCCTTCAGCACGCCAGAGGAACATGTCCCGGAAATTGAAGAAAGCTACCGCTTCGACCATGACACGACCCTTGCCATCCTCGCCGGCTTTGCGTTTAACCGCCGCGTCATGATTCAGGGTTATCACGGGACCGGAAAATCAACACATATCGAGCAGGTGGCGGCACGCCTGAACTGGCCTTGCGTGCGCATCAACCTCGACAGCCATGTCAGCCGCATCGACCTGATCGGCAAGGATGCCATCGTCCTGCGTGATGGAAAACAGGTGACGGAATTTCGCGAAGGCATGCTGCCCTGGGCCTTGCAAAACCCCGTCGCGCTGGTCTTCGACGAATATGACGCCGGACGCCCCGATGTCATGTTCGTTATCCAGCGGGTTCTGGAAGTCGATGGCAAAATGACGTTGCTTGACCAAAGCAAGGTTATCCACCCCCACTCGGCCTTCCGGCTGTTTTCGACAACCAACACCATCGGCCTTGGCGATACGACCGGCCTTTATCACGGCACCCAACAAATCAACCAGGGCCAAATGGACCGCTGGAACATTGTCGCGGCGCTGAACTATCTGCCACCGGAGGCCGAGGAAGGCATCGTGCTGGCGAAGACCCCTTCCTATGACAACGAAGAAGGTCGCAAGACGGTCAAGGCCATGGTTGCGGTTGCAAATTTGTCCCGGGCCGGCTTCGTCAATGGCGATATTTCGACGGTCATGTCGCCCCGAACCGTCATCACCTGGGCCGAAAACGCAAAAATCTTCAACGACGTCGCTTTTGCGTTCAAGGTGACCTTCGTGAACAAATGCGACGACCTCGAACGCATGAACGTTGCCGAATATTACCAGCGCTGTTTCGGCGACGAATTGCAATGATGCCCACCCCCCCCAACCTGAACCCACGCCCCCATGGGTGACGATTCCCATCTTGTTGAAACCTTCCGCCGCGCCCTGGGTGCGGCCATGCGGGCCATTTCCAAAAAAGACACGGTCACCGTTCAATTCACAGCGGGCAACACGGCGATGGAGGGCGCGACCGCGCACATCGCCCAACCATCGCCAAACCTGCACGATTGGGAGGTCATGAAAATCCGGGGGCAGGCCGATGCCATGGCGCTTCGCCTGCGCTATCACAATGCAAAAACCCATCAACGCTTTGCGCCCACAGGCGGCGACGCGCGCGCCGTCTTCGAGGCTCTTGAACAGGCCCGCATTGAGGCCATGGGCGCCAACCAGATGAAGGGCGTCTCCCAGAATCTGGCCATCGCCCTTGAAGATTATTGTCTGAACCATGGCTATCCGGCCCTTGAAAAACGCGAACAAGCCCCCCTTGCCGATGCCGTCCGCTGCCTGGCGCGGGAACATTTCACCGGCGCCCCCACCCCAAAGCCGGGTCAGAAAATGGTGAATTTCTGGCGTTCAACGGTTGAGTCAAAGGCGGGCGCGGATTTTCTAGCTCTTTCAAACACGCTTCTGAACCAGGCCGCCTTCGCAAAAAAGGCGCGACGCCTGCTTTCCGATCTGGACCTGATCGAAGAAAGCGAAATTGATGAAGAAGCCCCCGGGGAAGACACCGAGGCAAGCACCGGCACAGAAGAAACCCCCAGCGAGAGCGACGCGGAAGCGGAAGACCAGGAAGCGCTTCTTCAGGCTCAAGACAAAGAAGGCGACGGCAGCGACGACGCCACAACGGGGATGAGCGAAAAGCCGGGCGAGCCCTGCGACGCGGATTTCGACCCTGAGGCACAGGCCGGCGATTTTGAAAAAAGTCCCGGCGAACCTGGGCGTCCACGTCCGCCAACGGATCGCGCCGGCGCATCCAGCGCCCCTTACACCCCCTATACGGCGGAATTCGACGCCATTGTCACCGCCGACACCCTGTGTACGCCAGATGAACGGATGCAGCTTCGCGCCCAGCTGGACCAAAAGCTCTCGCTGTTAAAGGAAGGCACCACCACCCAGCTCGCAAACCGTCTGCAGCGCCTGTTGCAGGCAAAGCAAACCCGTTCCTGGACCTTTGATCTGGAAGAAGGAATTCTGGACGCGGCACGGCTGGCGCGCGCCATTGCCAACCCGGACCATCCAATTTCCTTCAAACAGGAAACCGAAACAAAATTCCGCGACACGGTGGTTTCGCTTTTGATCGACAATTCCGGTTCCATGCGCGGCCGACCGATTGCCGTCGCGGCCATGAGCGCCGAAGTTCTTTCACGCACCCTGGAACGTTGTGGCGTGCGAACGGAAGTCCTTGGCTTTACCACCCGCGCCTGGAAAGGCGGCCAATCGCGCGAGACATGGCTGAAAGATGGCAGCCCACCCGCCCCAGGGCGCCTGAACGACCTTTTGCACATTGTCTATAAATCCGCCGACGAACCCTGGCGCCGGGCACGAAACAATTTTGGCATCATGCTGAAGGAAGGCCTTCTCAAAGAGAACATCGACGGCGAGGCGCTGCTTTGGGCCCATCACCGCCTGATGGCCCGCCCGGAACAGCGGCGCATTCTGATGATTATTTCCGACGGCGCGCCGGTCGATGACGCGACCCTGACACATAATTCCAACAACTGCCTTGAACATCATTTGCGCGAGGTCATTGCCTGGATCGAAACTCGATCGGACGTGCAATTGCTTGCCATCGGCATCGCCCATGACGTCACCCGCTATTACAAGCGCGCCGTCACCATTTTCGACGCCAACCAACTTGGCGGAGCGATGGTTGAAAATCTGGCGGCCCTTTTTGAAGACCCATCGGACCCCGGCCTGGCCCGGCGGCGGGCCATGCACGGCGGGTTGCGCGGCGGGATGGCCGCCCACAGATAAAGCCACGCGCCATCGGCGACGTGACGCCGAAGCCAATTTTTTAAAAAGGTGTCAAAAAGGAATGGAACGAATCCGCGCGTCTAGCTTGCGGTGGCGGCAACCGCTTTCTTGATCAGGCCTTTGACACGGCGAACGTCCGGGTCCAGCTTTGAATCCGACGTTTTCAGAAGATAGGCGTCCAGACCGCCGCTATGTTCAATCGTACGAATGGCGCGCGCGGAAACTTTTAGCCGGATGGCTTTTCCAAGCGCATCGCTCATGATCGATGCCGTCTGGATGTTTGGCAGAAACCGTCGCCGGGTGCGGTTGTTTGCCTTGCTCACATTGTTGCCAGTGGCAGGCCCTTTGCCGGTGAGGGCGCAACGTCGCGTCATGATCTGTCCTTAATATCCGAAAACAGCTATGTCCTGGCCAGGGCCGTCCAGGCCCAGGTAGAGGCGCGTTCTATAAGCCAGCCACCCCCCTTTCGTCAAGCCGGAAGACCGTTTTCAGGGGGTTTCGGAGGGTGCCTGCAATTGGCGAATAAGGCCAAGAACCTCCATCGCGGACGCCAGAATGTTGCTGCCAGGCCCAAAAATCGCCCCGACACCGGCCTTGTGAAGAAAATCGTGGTCTTTCACCGGAATAACGCCACCACAGACGATCCCGATATCCCGGTTGCCAAGGGCCTCGATTTCTTTGATCAGCATCGGCACCAGGGTTCGGTGCCCGGCAGCCTGAGAGGAAATGCCAACGACGTGGACATCGTTTTCAACGGCGATGCGCGCGGCTTCCTCCGGCGTCAGAAACATGGGGCCAATATCGACTTCGAAGCCAAGATCGGCGAAGGAGGTGGCGATTACCTTGGCGCCACGATCATGGCCATCCTGCCCCATCTTCACCACCAGCATGCGCGGGCGGCGACCCGTCTCGGTGGCAAAGGCTTCAACTTCGGCCCGGACCTTTTTGAATTCTGCCTCACCCTGATAGGCCGCCCCATACACACCGCTGACGCTTTGCTGTTCGGCCTGGTGACGGGAAAAAACATCTTCGAGAGCATCGGAAATTTCGCCAACGGTAGCACGCGCGCGCGTCGCCTCGATGGCAAGGGCCAGCAGATTGGCATCCCCCTTTGCGCCGTCGCGAAGCGCCGACAAGGCTGCCTCGCAGCGTGATGCATCGCGCTCGCTTCGTAGTTTTTCCAGACGGGCAATCTGGCTGGCGCGCACTTCGACATTGTCGATGTCGAGGATGTCGAGATCGCTCGCATCCGTCTCCGACTGATATTTATTCACGCCGACGATGGTTTCTTCGCCACGGTCGATCCGCGCCTGACGCCGGGTTGCGGCTTCCTCAATCCGCAATTTTGGCATGCCGTCAACAACCGCCTCTGTCATGCCGCCCATTGCTTCAATTTCGTTGATCAATTCAAGAGCGGCGGCGGCAACACTTGCCGTCAGGCTTTCAACGTAATAACTGCCCGCCAGAGGGTCGACGACATCGGTGATGCCGGTTTCTTCGGCCAGGATAAGTTGGGTGTTGCGCGCGATGCGGGCGGAAAAGGGCGTTGGCAGGGCAATCGCTTCATCCAGGGCGTTCGTGTGAAGCGACTGGGTGCCGCCAAAGACCGCCGCCATCGCCTCGACCGTCGTGCGCACCACGTTGTTGTAAGGGTCCTGTTCCGTCAGGCTGACGCCCGAAGTCTGGCAATGGGTGCGCAACGCCAGGCTCTTCGGGTTCTTTGGATTGAACTGCGCCATCAACTGCGCCCAGAGATAACGCCCGGCGCGCATCTTGGCGATTTCCATAAAGAAATTCATGCCGATCCCCCAGAAGAAGGAAAGGCGCGGCGCAAAGGCATCAACGTCGAGGCCCTTGGAAAGGGCGGCCCGGACATATTCGAGACCGTCGGCAAGGGTAAAGGCAAGCTCTTGAACCGCCGTCGCACCTGCCTCCAACATGTGATAGCCGGAGATCGAAATCGAATTGAATCGCGGCATGTTCGCCGCCGTATATTCAATAATGTCCGCAACGATCCGCATGCTTGGTTCCGGCGGATAGATATAGGTGTTGCGAACCATGAACTCTTTTAGGATGTCGTTCTGAATGGTCCCGGAAAGATCCGCCAGTTTCACACCCTGCTCTTCGGCGGCGACGATGTAGCCCGCCAGAACAGGAAGGACGGCACCGTTCATGGTCATCGACACGCTCATCTTGTCGAGGGGAATGCCGCCAAAAAGAATCTTCATGTCTTCGACGGAATCAATCGCTACGCCTGCCTTGCCAACGTCGCCGACAACTCGTGGGTGGTCCGAATCATAGCCGCGATGCGTTGCAAGATCGAAGGCGACGGAAAGCCCCATCTGACCCGCCGCCAAATTCTTCCGGTAAAAGGCATTCGACGCTTCGGCCGTTGAAAAGCCGGCATATTGGCGAATGGTCCACGGGCGGTTCGCATACATCGTCGCCCGTGGCCCGCGCGTATAAGGCGGAAAGCCTGGAAGGGACGCCATGTGTTCAAGGCCTTCGAGGTCGGCCGCCGTATAGAGGGGCTTCGTATCAATCCCTTCCGGCGTTTCCCGATGCAAGGCATCAAGAGGTTTGTCGCGCAATTCCTTGCCGGCAAGTTCTTCCCATTCACCAAGAGTCTTTTTTGGAAATTTCATGCTTGTCCACGTTCTTTTTATCTGTGCGACGCCCTAGAAAGGCCGCCGGGCCTTGACCGCCGTGCCAAGGGTGCCATCGTGAAGATAGGCCAGTTCGCCCC
>CAYTAE010000070.1:0-7610 GCA_964435655.1 uncultured Rhodospirillaceae bacterium | reverse complement strand
CCGGCATGGCTGGCGCGTGGGCCTGCACTACCATCGCTCTCCAGACGCCGCGCAATCCCTGGCCGAAGACATTCAGCAGGCCGGATCGAAAGCCGTTCTCTTCGAGGCCGACCTTGCCAAGGAAACGGAAACCGCTGACCTGATCCCGCGTGCGATTGAGGCACTGGGGTCTCTTGACCTGCTGGTCAACAACGCATCGGTTTTCGAACTCGACACGATGGCAACGGCAAATCGACAAAGCTGGGACGCCCATGTGGAGGTGAACCTGCGCGCGCCCTTTGTCCTTTCCCAGGCCTTCGCCCAGGCTTTCAACGACGCCTTCGACGACACCCGGCCATCCGGGGATGGCGACCGGACCGGCAACATCATCAATCTGATCGACCAGCGGGTATGGAATCTGACACCGCATTTTCTCTCTTACACCCTTAGCAAGGCCGGGCTTTGGACCCTCACCCAGACCATGGCACTGGCCCTTGCCCCACGCATCCGGGTAAACGCCATCGGCCCCGGACCAACGCTGCCTTCCCAACGGCAAAATGCCGAACAATTCGCGCGTCAGGCGGCGCAAATGCCCCTTGGCCGCGGCACGACACCCGAGGAAATCTGCGCAGCCATTCGTTTTCTGCTTGCAGCCCCCGCCATGACCGGGCAAATGATGGCTCTGGATGGTGGCCAACACCTTGGCTGGGCACCGCCACCCGACAAACCCATGCCGTGCGAATAGACCCGACCCAAACGGGTTGGTCAAAACACAGCGATCTGCAACAGGGAACAAATTGACGATGTCACGACCCGGCCTCGTTCGCCCCAGCCCCACCATCGCGACGGAAGAACCGTTTCGCAAAGCGTTGCGCCACGTCTTCATTCGCGACTTCGTCCTTCCCTGCCAGATCGGGGTGCACCATCACGAACGTGGCCGCACCCAGCGTGTCCGGGTCAACGTCGATTTGACCGTTCACGAACCCCCCACCGCGACCGCCGACCGGATCGAAGACGTCGTCTGTTATGAAGCGATTGTCGCCGGCATCCGGAACATCGCCGCCGCCGGGCATGTCAACCTTGTCGAAACCTTCGCCGAGAAGATTGCCGGCTTCTGCCTAGAGGATATCCGCATCCAGGAAGCCCGGGTGCGGGTCGAGAAACTGGACGTTTTCACGGACGTGGCTTGCGTCGGCATCGAGATCACGCGCCAGCGCACAAACCCGGAACGCTAAACAATCCCACAAGAAAACCAAGGCGTTATCCGGACGCGTTGCGACCAGGGTTGCACACAGGCACGCGGCGACCCGCCTCTGTCTGAAAATTTTGCCGCCATTTTCAATGCAGCAGGCAATTAGAAAATAATTTCCCTTTAAAATCAGTTCGTTAAAAAAATAACGCCGAAAACACCCAGAGCCGCCATTTTTCCGGGAAACGGCTTTTTCCGGGATTCCCGGCCTGTCATCCTCAACCTTATCCACAGCTTTGGTGGTTCATTCCCACGCCCCCTATTCTATACTCTCTCTAAAGAAAGCCGGATCCCATCGAATGCACACAAAACCTCGTCCATCGCGGACCGAACCGGAGGGGCCGCCATCGGTAAAGGCGGGGTCCGATGCCATCGCGCGCTACCTGCCTACCCTGTCAAAATCCCCGGGCGTCTACCGGATGATCGGACAGACCGGCAAAATTCTCTATGTCGGCAAGGCAAAAGATCTGCGCCGGCGCGTCGCCAGCTATTGCAAGCCCGCGCGCCTGTCGACCCGTCACGCCAAGATGGTGGCGGAGACGGCGTCGATGGAATTCATCACG
Organism: uncultured Rhodospirillaceae bacterium; assembly: GCA_964435655.1. Lineage (GTDB taxonomy): Bacteria > Pseudomonadota > Alphaproteobacteria. The sequence goes on along the minus strand of CAYTAE010000070.1, from coordinate 5,819 downwards.
ACTCACACGGAGGCGGAAGCCCTGCTTCTTGAAGCAAACCTGATCAAGAAGCTGAAGCCCCGCTACAACATCCTGCTTCGGGACGATAAGTCCTTCCCCTATATCCTTATTCGCGGCGACCATGCCTGGGCGCGCATCATGAAACACCGGGGGGCGCGCAGCCAGAAGGGCGAATATTTCGGCCCCTTTGCTTCCGCCGGGGCGGTGAACCGGACCCTTGCTGCTCTTGAACGTGCCTTTCCGCTTCGCTCCTGTTCGGACGGCATTTTTGCAAGCCGGACACGGCCCTGCCTGCAATATCAAATCCGACGCTGTGCAGCGCCTTGCGTAAGCCGCATCTCCCACGAAGATTACGAAGCCATCGTTCAGGAAGCCCGTGGCTTTCTTGCCGGCCGGTCCCGCAAAGTTCAGAAAAAGCTGGACGAAAAAATGCGCGCGGCAAGCACCCGGTTCGACTATGAAAGGGCCGCCGTCTACCGCGACCGCATCCAGGCGCTCACCCAAATCCAGGCCCATCAGGACGTTGTTGTCGAAGGCCTTGGCGAAACCGACGTCATTGCCATCCACCAGATGGGCCATGCCTGCTGTATCCAGATTTTTTTCTTCCGGGCCGGGCAGAATTTGGGGAATCGCTCGTACTTCCCCGCCCAAGCAAAAAACGAAACGGCCGAAGATGTGCTGGCCGCCTTTCTCGGCCAGTTCTATGACAACAAGCCCCCGCCGAAGCGCATTCTTCTAAGCCATGAAATTCCACGCATGGCCTTGATGGCCGACGCCCTTTCCCTAAAGGCAGCCCATGGCGTCACCCTTGCCCGCCCGGTGCGCGGGGAAAAGCGAAAGCTCATCACCTACGCCCTTGAAAATGCCCGCGAGGCCCTGGGCCGGCGGCTGGCAGAAAGTGCGGCCCAACGCACGCTTCTTGAAGGCGTGGCGACGGCCTTTGGCCTGGAATCCAGCCCGGAACGGATCGAAGCTTACGACAACAGCCACGTATCGGGCACACATGCCGTGGGCGCCATGATCGTCACCGGCCCTACCGGATTCCTGAAAAACGCCTATCGAAAATTTACGATTCGTAGCGCCGGCAAAGGCGGCATCACACCGGGCGATGATTACGGCATGATGCGCGAAGTGCTGACCCGGCGTTTCAGCCGGGCTTTGAAGGAAGACCCCGCGCGCGAAGGCCCGGCCTGGCCGGACCTGCTGTTGATCGATGGCGGAAGCGGCCATTTGCGCGTCGCCGTTGAAACCCTGGCGGATTTGGGATTGAGCGACATTCCCGCCCTTGCCATTGCCAAGGGCCCGGACCGGGATGCCGGTCAGGAGCGTTTTTTCCAGCCGGGAAAGCCCCCCTTCCAGCTGAAGCCACGGGACCCGGTGCTCTATTTTCTCGAACGCATTCGCGACGAGGTCCACCGTTTTGCCATTGGTAGCCATCGCGCAAAACGCTCGAAAGCCATCCGTCAATCCGTGCTGGATGCGATTTCAGGCGTGGGCGGGAAACGCAAGCGCGCCCTTCTGCATCACTTTGGCTCTGCCCGCAGCGTCGCCGGCGCCGGCCTGAAGGACCTGGAGCAAGTTGAGGGCATCAGCCGGACGGTCGCCAAAAAAATATATGAGCATTTTCATAGCGGCAGCTAGAATGACCGACAGGGAAACCAAGGCCGACCGTGTACGGTGAACCGCGTACGGTAAGCCGGATGCGGCGAGCGCCCACCGCCTGCTGGACAAACGATCCATGATCTTCAACCTTCCAAATCTGCTGACGCTTTCGCGCATCCTCTCCCTGCCCCTGTTTGTCGGCGCGTTTTATCTGGAAGGGGTGGCAGCCCACTGGACCAGCTTTGCAATCTTTGCCCTTGCCGGAATAACCGATTTCTTTGATGGCTATCTTGCCCGGGCCTGGCAACAGCAATCCGGCTTTGGCCGCTTTCTAGACCCAATTGCCGACAAGCTTCTGATCGCCGTCGCCATCGTCATGCTGGTGGCGTTCGACCGCGTGACGGGCCTTGCCGTCCTGCCGGCGCTGGTTATCCTGTGCCGGGAAATTCTGGTTTCCGGCCTGCGGGAATTTCTCGCCGAAATCCGGATCAGCGTGCCGGTCAGCTATTTGGCAAAATGGAAAACCGCCGTCCAGATGTTGGCCATCGGCCTGCTGTTGCTTGGCGACGTCATGCCATCGCTGCCTCTTGGTGAGATCGGCACATTTGGCATCTGGGCCGCCGCAATGTTTACGTTAATCACCGGTTTTGATTATTTTCAGCACGGGTTACGGCACCTGCTTGAAGCACCCGCCACACCAACGGTCGCACCCGACAAGGGCATGCGGGACGCAAAAGAAGCTTCCCGGAAATCGACCCCAGAGGCCTGAGATGGCTTTGGAAAAAACAGCGCCTCCGAACACCGTTTCCAAACAGATGGAAAGGCAGAACGTGAACCGCCCGCACACGAATATCTTTGGCATTACCGGCACCAGCGGCAGCGGCAAGACAACCCTGATGGCAAAGCTTTTGCCGGAATTAAAGGCCCGAGGTCTTTCCGTATCGACGGTGAAACTTTCCCATCACGACATCGATCTGGATCAGCCGGGCAAGGACAGCCACAGCCATCGCATGGCCGGCGCAAAAGAAGTCATGCTGGCATCGCGCAACCGCTGGGCGCTGTTTCACGAGCACGAGCCGGGGGGAACAAGCCCCGACATTACGACCCTGACCGCACAGATGAAGCCGGTTGATCTTATTCTTGTCGAGGGACGACGCGCGTGCCCTCTTGGCAAGCTTGAAGTCCATCGCCCAGGTGCAAGCCGGGAACTTTTTTGCAAGGAGGACAGCAGCATCGTCGCTGTGGCAAGCGACGGGCCCATCGCCGACCTTGGCGTCCCTATGATTGACCTGAACGACATTGCCGCCATCGCCGATTTTGTCATCCAACGGATGGAGCGCGGTGCATGAACGAACTTCGCGACGATTGCTTTAAGGCAGGCGACCAACGCATGCCAATGGCAGACGCGCTTGCCATTCTAGCCGCACGCCTCGACACCGTAACGGACATTGAGACGATCCCTCTGAACGCAGCAGCGGGCCGCCTGTTGGCAGAAGATGTCGTTGCCTCCCTTGACGTGCCACCCCATGACAATGCCGCCGTGGACGGGTACGCCGTCTGCTTTGATGACCTTGACGAAACAAACGAAACCAAATTGCCCGTCACCGGGCATGTCGCCGCCGGGCACCCCCTGGACCGCGCTGCAAAAAATGGCGAGGCGGTGCGTATTTTTACCGGCGCCCCCATGCCGGCAGGCACCGACACCGTCTTCATGCAAGAAGACTGCGCCCTAGACGCCGATGGCGTCCGCCTGCCAACGGGCATTGCGCGCGGCGCAAACCGTCGCCGACGCGGCGAAGACATCTGCAAAGGCGACGGCGTGCTTGCCGCCGGGTCTTGGCTTCGGCCCCAGGACATTGGCCTTGCCGCCGCCACCGGCCGGACGCAGCTGGACGTGTTTACGCGCCTTCGGGTGGCCGTTTTTTCGACCGGCGATGAAATCCACGAGCCGGGCACGGATTTGCCCGAGGGCGGTATTTTCGACGCCAATCGCTACACCCTGATGGCGTTGTTAAACGGCATGGGCTGCGCCGTCACGGACCTTGGCATTCTGCCGGACCGTCTGGAAGCCGTTCGCGACGCCCTGAAAGACGCCGCCGACGGCCACGATCTTTTGTTTACCTCTGGTGGCGTCTCGGTCGGCGAAGAAGACCACATTCGCGCCGCCGTGAGCGCAATGGGCGAAATTCATTTTTGGCAATTGGCCATTAAGCCGGGCCGCCCCATCGCCCTTGGCCAGGTGGGAAAGGTGCCTTTCATCGGCCTACCCGGAAACCCGGTTGCCGCCGCCGTCACTTTCCTGCGTTTTGCCCGGCCGGCCGTCCTGCGCCTGGCGGGCGCAAAAAACACGGACCCGCTTCTCACCCGGGTGAAGGCCGGGTTCGCCATGAAAAAGAAGGCCGGGCGGCGGGAGTGGCTGCGCTGTCAATTGACCCGGGATGCCAAGGGCGACCTTGTCGCCAGGGTGTTTCCGCGCGAAGGTTCGGGCATTTTGTCGTCGATGGTCTGGTCGGACGGCCTGGTCGAATTGCCCGAAGCGCTGACAACCATCGAAGAAGGCATGGACGTTGACTTTCTATCCTATGCCGAGGTGATGCCATGAAAATTTTCTATTTCGCCTGGCTGCGGGAAAAAGTGGGCCTGGCCGAAGAAGACGTGACGCCGCCGCAAGACGTGCGCGACATCGACGCCCTGCTGGAATGGCTGAAGGGGCGAAGCGACGGCCATGGCGCTGCCCTTGCCGATTTGCGCATGGTGCGCGTTGCCATCAATCAGGCCTATGCCGCCGGCAACCACCCGATCGGCCCCAAGGATGAAATTGCCCTTTTCCCACCGGTCACCGGGGGTTAGGCGATGATCCGCGTGCAGCAGCAGGCCTTTGATGTCAACGTCGAGATCGAGACGCTAACAGCCGGCAATTCAAAAATTGGCGGCGTGGCCTCCTTCATCGGCTTTGTCCGCAATGAAAGCCAGGGCAAGGCGGTGACGGCCATGACCCTGGAACATTACCCCGGCATGACCGAAAAGAAGCTTGAGGAAATTGAGGCGGAAGCCAACCGCCGCTGGCCCCTGGAGGGCAGCCTGATTGTCCATCGTTACGGGAAGCTGGCCCCTGGCGAAGCGATCGTGCTGGTGGCAACCGCGTCGGCCCACCGTCAAGCGGCGTTCGAAAGCTGTCAGTTTTTGATGGACTGGCTAAAGACCCAGGCGCCCTTTTGGAAACAGGAAGAAATGGGGACCGACAAACGCTGGGTCGAGGCCTGCGACACGGACAATGCCGCCGCGCAGAACTGGGAAAAAAACGACCCGGATCCAACTTCTTAGAAGACGACTAATCGGCACCGCTGCGCACGAGACGGTCGTAATCGTCCATCAGATTGCGGGTCATCTCGCCCACAGAAAAGCGGAACTCGCCAATCTCGCGGATCGGCGTAACCTCGGCCGCCGTGCCGGTGAGAAAGGCCTCTTCGAAACTTGCCATTTCTTCCGGCTGGATCGCCCGTTCGACGGTCGCAATGTTGCGCTGACGCGCCAGTTCGATGACCGTTCGCCGTGTAATGCCGTTCAGGAAGCAATCCGGCGACGGCGTATGAAGGGCGCCGTCCTTGACGAAGAAAATGTTCGCACCCGTTGCTTCCGCAACCCGCCCCCGCCACTCGCACATAAGCGCATCGTCATAGCCTTCCTGTTCGGCATTGTGCTTTGACAGCGTACAGATCATGTAAAGGCCGGTGGCCTTCGTCTGGGTCGGTGCCGTGTTTGGTGCCGGACGGGCCCATTCTGAAATTTTCAGCCGCAGACCTTTAAGACGCGCTTCCTTTGAAAAATAGGAGGGCCAGGGCCAGGCGGCGACGGCAACGTGAATTTTGGTTTCCTGGGCGGCAACGCCCATCATCTCGCTGCCCCGCCAGGCGACTGGACGAATGTAGCCGTCCGAAATTTCAAGGGCCTCTATCACTTCGCGACAGGCGGCATCGATGGCGTCAACTGTATAGGGCAGATCGAACCCAAGGGCTCGGCCCGACGCGAACAGCCGCTCCGTATGTTCGGTCAATTTGAAGATATGGCCGCCATAGGCGCGTTCGCCTTCGAACACACAACTCGCATAATGCAGGCCATGGCTGAGCACATGAAGCTGGGCCTCGCGCCAAGGAACCAGCGACCCATCGTACCAGATGACCCCGTCGCGATCGTCGAAGGGAAACACCGACATCGTC
>CAYTAE010000069.1:0-7734 GCA_964435655.1 uncultured Rhodospirillaceae bacterium | reverse complement strand
TCTTCTTCCTTTCCTCGCCCCTCGAGCCTCGTGTCAACAAACCGGCCTTTTTGAGATCTAATCCAGGCCTTCCATTTCCCGCCTGTGGCAGAGCTCTAGCGATCCCGTGCCTAATGGCGCCGGCTCTCCCACTCGCGCCCCCGCCTTTCACCCGATGGGAAACGGCTGTACACAACGAACGGCGTCAGCAACGACGTCTCCATTATCGACGTGGACGCCCTGAAGGTTAAAAAATCCGTCGCCACGGGCCGCTTTCCCTGGGGGATTGACGTTGGGCCATAGCATGCACGACACCGCTACGCCCGCTCTTCAAATAGACGGAGTAAGCTTTTGCTATGGTGCGAAGCCCGCCTTAAGCGACATTGGATTTGCCATCGCGCCGGGCAGGTTCACCGTCCTTCTGGGGCCGAACGGCGCCGGAAAGACGACTCTTTTTTCCCTCATCACCCGTCTCTATACCGCAAGCCAGGGGCACATTGCCGTCGCCGGTTTTGACCTTCGAAAAACACCCCTTCCCGCCATGGCCGAAATGGGCGTTGTTTTTCAACAGCCCACGCTCGACCTTGATCTAAGCGTACGTCAGAACCTTCGCTATCACGCCGCCCTTCGCGGCATGGGAAAAAAGGATGCCGTTCAACGGATTGAAACCGAGCTGCGGCGCTTTGACATGAACGAACGGCAACAGGAAAAAGTCCGCACCCTAAATGGCGGACATCGGCGACGAGTCGAAATCGCGCGCGCCCTTCTTCACCGACCACGCCTTCTGCTGCTGGATGAACCGACCATTGGCCTGGACGTGCCGACGCGCCTGGCCATTGTCCAGCACATCCACGAATTGTGCAAAACGGAAGGCATTGCCGTCCTTTGGGCAACACATCTTATCGATGAAATTGCCCCCGACGACCACATTGTCCTGCTGAATTCGGGCCGCATTCGCGCCCAAGGCACGAGCGACAAACTCCTGCAGGCAGCAGAGGCGGCAACCCTTGGCGAGGCGTTCGCAACGCTGACGGCGAAGGACGCTGCATCATGAACGCCATGCATTATCTACGTGGGTTTCTAGGCATTCTCACCCGCGAGGCGCTGCGCTTCCTCCAACAACGTGAACGGTTCCTGGCCGCCCTTGTCCGCCCGCTTATCTGGCTGCTGGTTTTTGCAGCGGGCTTTCGCGCGGCCCTTGGAATTGCGATCATGGCGCCTTATGAAACCTACATCCCCTATGAGGTCTATATCCTTCCCGGCCTCATCGGCATGATCCAGCTTTTCAACGGCATGCAAAGCTCGCTCTCCATGGTCTATGACCGGGAAATGGGAAGCATGCGCACCCTGCTTGTAAGCCCCCTGCCCCGCTGGTACCTGCTAATCTGCAAGCTGGCAGCGGGCACCTTTGTTTCCATCCTGCAGGTTTATGCCTTTCTGGGGATTGTCTTTTTGTTTGGCATCGAAACGCCGCTGGTTGGCTATGTCACGATCCTGCCCGCGCTCATGCTTTCCGGCCTCATGCTCGGCGCGCTGGGATTGCTACTTTCCTCGGTCATTCGCCAGCTTGAAAATTTTGCCGGCATCATGAATTTCGTTATTTTCCCAATGTTCTTTCTGTCCTCGGCGCTCTACCCGCTTTGGAAAATGCGGGAATCAAGCGTGCTGCTTTATGAAATCTGCCGCTTCAATCCCTTCACCCATACCGTCGAGATGATTCGCTTCGCCCTTTATGGCGATTTGAACCCCTGGGCGGTTGCCATCACCCTGGGCTGCTTTGCATTGTTCATGGGCGTTGCCGTCATCGGATACGACCCGGCACGGGGCATGATGCAACGAAAAGGCGGCGTTTAAGCTTTTTCCGGCGACTGAAGTCGCTGGCGAAATTCTGCCAACACCTCGGCTGTGCGCTCTTCTCGCGGCACCGCAATCGACACATCGGCAAGAAGCGTTGCCGGACCGTCGGAAAGAACAAGCACACGATCGGCAAGCGTAATCGCCTCATCCAGATCATGAGTGACGAACAAAACCGTTGTAGGCCGCGCCCCCCATACATCCAGAAGAAGCCGGCGAAGCCGTTCCGCCGTTGGCCTGTCGAGGGAAACAAACGGCTCATCCATTAGAAGCAAATCCGGTGTGACGGCAAAGGCACGCACGATGGCCGCCCGGCGGCGCTGGCCAAGGGAAAGCTTCTCCGGATAGGCGTCCCGAAATTCCGTCAGCCCGGCCTCGGCAAGCAACTTTTCCACAAAGCCCTTTTTTAAGACCGGCGCTTTCAGGGCAAGGCAGACATTCTCAAACACCGTCCGCCAAGGCAAAAGACGCGGCGTTTGAAAGACGTAACCGATGTTTGGCAACGCCTTTTCGGCCGCGCCCTCAAGCGCAATATCGCCCTCACAATCCATATCCAGCCCGGCGATCAGGTTCAAAAGTGTCGTCTTGCCGCAACCGGACGGACCAACAATTGCAAGAAATTCGCCCTTCTCGACGGAAAAACAAATTTGATCAAGAGCCTGCCGGCAGCCCTCTCCGGACATGTCCGGGAAATATTTTTTATGAAGGTCAACGCGCACCTCGCTCATCGCCGCCACCGCATGGCTCGACGATCAAGGGGCCGTAAGATCATGGTTTCAATCACCAGCACAACCGCAACAAACGCAAGCGTGTAGGCAAGAATTGCGGCCACATCGAACAATTGAAAATAAAGATGAAGCTGAAAGCCGACCCCGTTGCTGCGTCCGAGCAATTCAACAACCAAAACGATTTTCCAAATCAGCGCCAGCCCGGAACGGGCGGACGCCAGAAAATAGGGAGAAAGTTGCGGCAGCACGACATGGCGAAAGGTCTGAAGAGAACCCAGACGGAAACTGCGCGCCATTTCAAGGTAGTCCCGGTCAAGGGCGCGCGATCCTTCCCGCAACGTCACAGCCACGTTTGGAATTTTGTTCACCGCGACCGCTAGGATCGCGGCGGACTCAACCAGCCCAAACCAGACATAGGCCAACAGAATAACGACCAATGCGGGAATGTTCAGGAACAGGACCAGCCACGAGTCGAACAACCGATCCAGCAACCGGGACCTTCCCATTGCGATGCCGATGGCCGACCCAATCGTCATCGCCAGAACAAAACTTGCCGCCACGCGCCCAAGAGTGATGCCGATGTGGTGGGGAATTTCGCCACTGCGAAACCCGTCATACAACACGGCAAAGACGACTTCCGGCGATGGCAGAAGGCGGCTGTCAACGACCACCGCCCCATATTTCCAGAGGAGGAGAAGGAGGAGGAAGGAGACAACTCTCGGCCACATCCCCTTTAGGGAAAACATCTTTAGTAGGGAAAACATCGGTTAAAAATGATCCTCCGCCCAGAAGGTTCCCGGTGCCAGACGCGTTTGCCCACCGGTCAGAGGTGTACCACCCACGCCCGCAAGGATGCCAAAAAGGGCTTCGGCGGCACGGCGCTCGTCCTCGCCCCAGTGGTCGAGAAGCCCCCGCCGATAGGCGTCGCGCACAGCGTGAAGCTGGGCGGCATCTTCGGTGCGCGTAAGGAGCGCAAGACGTTCCCACTCATCATCCGAGCGGCGAAGAATGGCCTTCGCTTCACGCGATGCCGCAAGAAAACTCACAAGCGAATGGCGGTGCAATTCTGCCCAGGCAGATGAAAAGACATAACCCAAAAATGGAACCTGCCGGGGAACGCCAAGATGCCTTGCAACTTCTGCCGTATCAATCACACGACGGAACCCGGCCGTCTGAAGCATGGCTGCGTCCTGCCAATAGGTCAGCACGGCATCCAGACGCCCGGTCTGCATTTCCATCCGCAAAAGCGGCGGGGCGGCAAAAACAACATCCGTTTCATCGGCAAGGTGAAGGCCATCTTCCTTTGCCGCCATGGCCTGCAAAAGCAACCAATTCTTGTTGATCGGCCCACCGGCAACGCCAAGGCGCAACCCCGCAAGCGCGCCCAGTGTCCGCACCTTGGAAGCCGCTGGAACCATAAGCGCGCCGGCCCAGGCCCCATAGGGCGCAAACGTCACGTCCGAGCCGGTCTGGCGAATTCGCGAAACCCAGAGCCAGTCGGAAAGAATGACATCGACGCCACCCGCCTGAAGCGCAACCTTCAGAGCCTGGGTGCCGGCAAGGGGAACAATATCCAGGGAAAAGCCGTGTTTGCGATCCAGGCCGTGATGGGCAATGACATCGAGTTCCCAGGCAACGGAGCCGAATTTCAAGGCCCCAATCCGGATCGGCTGGGCCTGAACCGGCTGGGAAACAACCGGAGCCGCCTGCGTTACAGCAGGCAGCGAGAAGACGGCCGCCATCAAGGCCACCCACAGCCCCCACCCCATGCTTCGTCGTCGCAACACCCCAGCACCCCTTCGCTTTTTGCCGCTGTCAAACCACCGGCCTCGATTAAACCCTTGCCTGACAGCCAACAGAGGGGCCATACTTTGCACGGAAAGATCAACTTCGAAAAGAAAACAAGGTTCAACGGATATGCGGAAGCAGTGGAAAAAGCCGCGGGTTCAAATAATCCGCATCGGCCTTGAGATCAACGCCTACGCCTGTTCCGAAGGCTGATCTCCGCTTTTTAGTTACAACCCACGATAAAAATTTATCCCCAGCGGGAGAAACCGGTTGTTGCAGATTCTTGTCCTGGGATCGGCGGCTGGCGGCGGCCTTCCCCAGTGGAATTGTGGCTGCCATGTCTGTCGGCGTGCGCGCGCAAAAGACCCAATGGTCCGCCCAAGGACCCAGTCTTCCCTTGCCGTGCGGGCAAATGACGGCCCATGGTTCCTGTTGAACGCATCGCCTGATTTACGCCAGCAACTGAACGAAACCCCGGCCCTGCACCCCCTCGACAAACACCGAAGCAGCCCGATCGGCGGCGTCGTGGTGACAAATGCCGACATCGACCACATTGCCGGCCTTTTGAACTTGCGGGAAAGCCAGCCCCTTAGCCTTTACGCGACGGGGCGGGTCCAGGGCACTCTGAATGCGAACCGTATTTTTAACGCCCTGAACGCAAAATTTGTGCAGCGGCGAACCTTCACACTCAACACGCCGACGCAACTTGAAACGGCCGATGGCGCCGCCTCAGGCCTTGTAGTCGAGGCCTTTACCGTTCCGGGAAAGGTTGCGCTTTATCTGGAAGACCCGAAAGCCGGCCCCAATTTCGGCAGCGTGCCAGAAGATACGATTGCGCTCCGGGTGGCATCGGCGACCGGCAATTCCCATTTTTATTACATACCTGGCTGTGCCGCCTTCCCCAACGAACTGGCGCAACGCCTGCACGGTGCGCCATTGGTCTTGTTCGACGGCACACTTTGGCAGGACGATGAAATGATTGCCTCCAACGTTGGCGTGAAAACAGGAAACCGCATGGGACATATGAGTATTTCAGGCGAAGCGGGGACATTGGCCACATTCCGGACGCTGGACGTTAAACGAAAGATTTTTATTCACCTGAACAACACGAACCCCGTTTTGATGGATGATTCACCAGAACGAAAATGCGTCACCGATGCCGATTGGGAAGTTGCCTATGACGGCATGGAAATTCGGCTATGACCAAGACACCGAACGATACGCTGCTCACGCCGAACGCGCTTGAATCCAAATTGCGCGCAATCGGCCGCGAACGCTATCACGACCGGCACCCTTTCCACGCCCTTCTCCACGGTGGCAAGTTACGAAAGGGGCAGGTGCAGGCATGGGCGCTGAACCGCTATTGCTATCAGGCGCATATCCCGATCAAGGACAGCACGTTGCTTGCGCGCATGACCGACCCAGCCCTTCGAAAAATATGGCGCATACGCATCGAAGACCATGACGGAACCCCGGAACGCGAGGGGGGCATCGCCCGCTGGCTGAAACTGACAGACGGCCTTGGCCTTCCCCGAAACGACGTCATCGCCATGAAAGGCGTGCTTCCGGCCACGCGGTTTGCCGTCGAAGCTTATGTTCATTTTGTTGGCGAACGCCCGCTTCTCGAAGGAATCGCGTCGTCTTTAACGGAACTTTTTGCACCGAAAATTCATCGCGAACGGATTGCCGGCATGCTGGAGCATTACGATTTTATCGATGAAACGACGCTTGCCTATTTCCGCGGGCGACTTGATCAGGCAACGCGGGACGCTGATTTCGCCCTTGATTATGTGAAGCGTGAAGCGCGAACGGCCGCAGATCAACAACGCGTTCTCCAGGCGCTCTATTTCAAATGCAATCTGTTATGGGCACAACTGGACGCACTAATGCATGCCTATGTCGAGCCTGGCCACATCCCGCCCGGCGCATTTCAACCGCAGGACTCATGAAAACGCGCAGCATCCTTGATAGCGAGGCCGTGCCGCAACTGGCACCTCATGTGCGATTTCGCTTCGATGAAACGCGCGCGCAATGGGTTGTCCTGTCACCAGAACGGCTTCTCATCCCCGATGCGATCGCCGCCGAAGTCCTGCAACTTTGCGATGGAAAAGCCTCCATTGCGGTGATGATCACCGCCCTTGCCGAACGCTATCAGGCCCCCCGCGAAACGGTCGAAGCCGATGTGCTGGAACTTCTGCAAGACCTGACGGATCAGGGAATCCTTACCCTATGAACACACCGGCACCGCCTCTGGCCCTCCTTGCAGAGCTTACCCACCGCTGCCCCCTGCAATGCCCGTATTGTTCAAATCCATTGGCCCTTGAAGGCGCGGAGAGCGAACTTTCGACAAAAGAATGGTGCCGAATTCTGGATGAGGCGGCGGCGCTTGGCACCTATCAGGTCCACTTTTCCGGAGGCGAGCCCGCCACGCGGAAAGACCTCTGCCAGCTTGTCCGTCACGCAAGCGCTGCCGGGCTTTATACGAATTTGATCACGTCCGGCATTCCCCTCGACGCGGCAAAAATCGATGCCCTTGCACAGGCCGGCCTCGAACATGTCCAGCTAAGTCTTCAGGGAAGTGTTGCCGAGGCCGCCGACCGAATTGCCAACATGAAGGGTGCGCACGCAAAAAAACTGGCCATCGCGGGGCTTGTCCGTCAGGCCGGCCTTGCCCTTACGATCAATTGCGCCTTTCACCGCCAGAATCTGGAGCATCTCGACGCGGTCATCGACCTGGCTGTTCAACTTGGCGCCGAACGGCTTGAAATCGCCCATGTCCAATATTACGGCTGGGCCTTCGAAAACCGGCAGGCCTTGCTGCCAAGCCGCGAACAGATCGAAAAGGCAAGCGCCCTTGTCGCCGACACCGAAGCGCGCCTGAAAGGCGTTCTTCTCATCGATTACGTGCCGCCAGACTACTATGCGAAGCGCCCAAAGGCCTGTATGGGCGGATGGGGCAACCAATTTCTGAACATCAGCCCGTCGGGAAAAGCCCTGCCTTGTCATGCCGCCGAGCAGATCCCGGACCTTCAATTCGACAATGTCCGGGAGCGCAGCCTGGCCGACATCTGGCTGAAATCCGCCGCCTTTCAGCATTTCCGCGGCACCGACTGGATGCCGGAGCCCTGCCTGTCCTGCGAGCGGCGGGAAATCGACTGGGGCGGCTGCCGCTGCCAGGCGCTGCTGTTAACCGGCGATGCGGCAAGGGTGGACCCCGTCTGCGAGCTGTCCCCCGACCATGACCAGATACGTCAAATGACGGCAAGCGAAGCCAGCCACCCGGCTTCCCTCTTCCGTTACCGCCGAAAAGGAAATTAAGAACCAGTTGCAAGCCGGCGCTATCTTTTGGATACTGCGGGCGAATTCACACAGCCCTGCGGAACGC
>CAYTAE010000068.1:0-7832 GCA_964435655.1 uncultured Rhodospirillaceae bacterium | reverse complement strand
ATGGTCATGCCCGGCCTGATCAATCTGGACTTTGCCGACATTCGCACCGTGATGAGCGAAATGGGCAAAGCCATGATGGGTACCGGCGAAGCCGAGGGCGACCAACGGGGCATGAAGGCCGCCGAAGCCGCCATCGCCAATCCGCTGCTTGACGACGTCACGATGAAGGGCGCCCGCGGCGTGCTGATCAACATCACCGGCGGCCTCGACATGACGCTGTTTGAAGTTGACGAAGCCGCAAACCGGATCCGCGAAGAGGTGGACCCGGAAGCAAACATCATCTTCGGTTCCACCTTCGAGGCGGCCCTTGAAGGGCGTATGCGGGTTTCCGTCGTCGCGACCGGCATCGATTTGGATGCGGCCTCCGCACCGAAACCAACGCGCATCAGCCTTGTTTCCGACCACGGTCAGCCGATTGTGACAAAAGAGGGCACAACCGGAACCGGCGCCACCGGAACCGGCGCAACGGCCCAGGCCGAACCAATGCTTGGCGAGCCAATTCTGGCAGAGTCAGCTCCGGTCGAGCCAATTTTGGCTGAACCCATCCCGGCCGAAGCCAGGCAAACCCCGATGCCCCAGGTCGAGCCAAAAATGGAAAGGGCCGAACCGATGGAACCGGGAACGACAATGGACGAGCCCTTCATTGCTCCGCGACCCATGGAATCGCAGCCAACCCCCCCCAAAACCGGCGAGGCCGACCCCTTTGCAGCGGCGGCAATGACGAATGGGAGCCGCAAATCCGACACAGACCACCGTCCAAGCCTGTTTGAACGGATGATGGGAACGGGCCGCGCGACTCGCAATCCTGAAAAGGCCGCAGGACCGGCAACGGCGCCAATCGCCGTAACACCCCCGGTAGCCCCAACACCCACGGCCCCGGCAGCAACAGCCCCGGCAGCAACAGCCCCGGCGCCAACCGTCATGACGCCGGCACCTGCCCCGGCACCGATCATGGCCAACCCGGAGGAAATGCCAGCAAGCCCGACAAATGTGGAAGCCCCCACCCTGGCCGAATTGATGCCTGCGGGTCAGGCGGACATTCCCACCACCAACACGCCCACAACGCCCGAACATGAAGAAGAGGATCTTCTCGAAATTCCGGCTTTCCTGAGACGGCAGACAAATTAGGAGGCGAATATCGCCCGTAACATTTTGTAACAAAACGTGATTTGAACGCTCCAGGGGTTGTTGCTACACCCCTTGGAGCGTTCTTATTTTGGTTAATGCCCTGCAATTTTGGGCGTTTCTTACGGCATCTTTTTTAAAGCAATGGCTTCATACGAATGACGGTCTTCCAAAAAACCCTGCGTAGTGAAATTTCCTGTTCCGGAACCGGCCTTCACAGTGGCGCCCGCATCGCCATGACGATGCGCCCTGCTGCGCCGGACACAGGCATTCTCTTTCGCCGCACGGACATTGCCGGCGCCGGTGCCGAATTGCCGGCGCGCTGGGATTGCGTCATCGACACGTTCATGGGCACGACCATTGGCAACGCAGAAGGCGTTCGGGTTGCCACCATTGAACATCTGATGGCCGCCCTTCGCGGCTGTGAAATCGACAACGCGATCATCGATCTTTCGGGCCCGGAAGTGCCGGTCATGGATGGCAGCGCGGCCCCCTTCGTATTTCTGATCGAATGCGCCGGCATTGAGGAACAAAATGTCGGACGGACAACCATTGAAATCACACGGCCGGTTGTCATTCAGGACGGCACGCGCAGTGCGGCACTGTTGCCGTCTCCGGGCTTTGCCGTTGAATGCGAAATTGACTTTGAAAGCACGGCCATCTCGCAACAAAGCTGCCTTTTCCACCTGGTCAACGGCACCTTCAAAACGGACATCAGCCGCGCCCGGACCTTTGGCTTTGAGAGCGACGTCAACAAATTACGAGCGGCGGGCCTGGCGCTTGGCGGTTCGCTGAAGAACGCCGTCGTCGTCAGCATAAACGGCGACCGGGTGCTGAACGAAGAAGGCCTGCGCTACGAGGACGAGTTTGTTCGTCACAAAGCCCTGGATTGCATCGGCGACCTTTATCTAGCCGGCGCCCCAATCGGGGGCCTGTATCGCGGCATCTATTCCGGCCACACCCTGAACAACCAGCTGCTACGCAAGCTTTTCGCCGAAAAGAACGCCTTCCGCCGCGTCCCATCGCAAGCGCCCGCCCACAAAGTCGGCGCGTGGGTCTCACAACCCTTGAGCGCTGCCGAAGCCTGACCCCTACCAGGACGGGCTTGGCCAGGGCCTTTTCCGCACCGTCGCCATCCGATTGTTACCGCTGAATTTTTGCCGCCGTTTTCGGCGGCATTTTTATAACAACCCCCTTGGCCTCACGGCCTCAAACCCCTGTGCATTGGCCCTCGACATGATATATTGCGGGGCAACGAGGGATGGCTGGTCGTCGTGCAACCCTCAGGAGCTTGATGACACCCCCAATGACAACGCCCCCGATGATGCCACCTTCGATAATGCCAATGCGGTTTCAGTTCTTCCGGCGGTTCTTTATGGCTTTTGCAGTCATTTGTACGCTGGCTGCCTGTGCCTCCGACAGCGATGACACGGGCGCCTATATCGATGAAGAGGAGGTCCTTTTCACCGACCGGCCCGCTGCGGAAATCTACAATCAGGCGATGGACACCCTTCTTGAAGGGGACATCAAAGCCGCCATCGAAAGCTTCGACTCGGTCGAACGTCAACATCCCTATTCGGTCTGGGCCACGAAAGCCCAGCTCATGTCTGCCTATAGCTATTATCTGCGCAACGATTACGACGAGGCAATCGCAGGCCTCGACCGGTTCATCCACCTGCATCCCGGCCATCCCGATACGCCTTACGCCTATTACCTAAAGGCGCTCAGCTATTACGAACAGATTTCCGATGTGCGGCGCGATCAGAAGATGACCGAAGAAGCCGCCAATGCGCTTGGAACGCTTATTCGCCGCTTTCCAGAAAGCAAATATGCACGCAACGCGCGCCTGAAACTGGACTTTACCCACAACCATCTTGCCGGAAAGGAAATGGAAGTCGGTCGCTATTATCAGAAACGCGGCAATTACCTTGCCGCCATCAAACGTTTTCGAAATGTCGTCGAAGGCTATCAAAACACCAATCAGGCGCCCGAAGCCCTGCACCGGCTGACGGAATCCTATATTGCCCTTGGGCTTATCTCGGAGGCGCGCAAATCCGCCGCCGTGCTTGGCTATAATTTCCCGGGCAGCCCATGGTACCAGGACAGTTACGACCTGTTTGCGAAGAGACGGTTGCAGCCCGTGTTGGCAGCAAACCCTTCTCCAAGCGAAGCCGGCAAATAGAGTGCCTGGACGCTTATGCTTACCGGTCTTTCCATCCGGGACTTCGTTTTAATCGATCGGCTGGACCTTTCCCTTCATAAAGGCCTTTGTGTTTTTACCGGCGAGACGGGTGCCGGAAAATCCATCCTGCTGGGCGCTATCGACCTTTCCCTTGGGGGCCGCGCCTCGCCGACACTGCTTCGCCCCGGCGCTAAACAAGGAAGCGTCGCGGCGGAATTTCTTCTGCCCCCGGAAGACGAAAACCAGCCAAACCCGACGCGCGCGCTCCTTGCCGAGGCTGGCCTTGCCAGCGAGAGCCGCCAGTTAATTTTGCGGCGCGTGTTTTCAGCCGATGGCAAAAGCCGCGCCTTTATCAACGACACCCCGGTCAGCGTTTCCACCCTGCAAAAGCTTGGTGCCAGCCTGGTTGAAATTCAGGGGCAGTTTGAAAACAGGGGCCTTCTCAACCCGGCGACCCACCGCGAGGCACTGGATTCCTTTGGCGATTACGATGCCCTTCAACACAAAACCGCCACCGCCTTCAACGACTGGAAACAGGCGGAAGATGAATTGGCCGACGCACAAAGGACAAGTCAGGCCGCCGCCGCCCAGGAAGAAAGCTTGCGTCAATATGCCGAAGAGCTTTCAAAGCTGGACCCGCAACAGGGCGAGGAAAAGACTCTCAGCGAGATGCGCGAATGGCTTCGCCACGGCGAGCAATTGGCCGACGCCCTGCAACAGGCAAAGGCAGCCCTAGGCGCTGAAAAAAGCGTCGAAGATGCCATCGGCCTTGCCCGAAAAAGTCTGGAGCGGCAGGCGGAAAATGCCAAAGGAAAATTCGACCCCATTCTGGCAAGCCTTGCCAGCGCCGCCCTTGAAATCATGGAAGCCGAAAATGCCATCGCCCAACTTGGCGATGCCATGGAGGCAGACCCGGGACGTCTTGATGAAGCCGAAGAACGTTTGTTTGCCTTGCGCGCCGCCGCCCGCAAACACGGCGTCGAGGTGGACGCCCTGCCAGACCTTTGCGACGAATTCAAAGCCACCCTTCAGGCCCTTGACGTGGCGACGGAGAGTTTGCGCAAATATGAAATTCGGGTTGCCGAATCGCGCGACGCCTATCTGCGAACGGCCAGCGATTTGCGAAAAGCCCGCAGCCACGCGGCAAAACGTCTCGATAAAGCCATTGTTAAGGAACTTGCCCCCATCAAGCTTGAAAAGGCCGTCTTTTGCACCACGCTTACGCCTCTGGAAGAGGCCCGCTTTACGGGACAGGGCATGGACCGCATTGTCTTTGAAGGCGCGATGAACCCCGGCACCCCCTTGCGGCCGCTTGCAAAAGTCGCCTCGGGCGGCGAGCTGGCCCGGTTGATGCTGGCCCTGAAAGTCGTGCTGTCACGCGCAAACCCGGTGCCGTCTCTGATTTTCGATGAAGTGGACAGTGGCATCGGCGGTGCCGTCGCCACGGCGGTCGGCGAAAGGCTGGCGCGACTGGGAGACGATTTGCAAATCCTTGTCATTACCCATTCCCCTCAGGTAGCGGCCATCGGCGCGCATCACTGGCGCGTGCACAAATCGGCCGCCAATGGGGGCAATGTGACGAACGCCGAGGAACTTTCCAAAAAAAGCCGTCGCGAGGAAATTGCCCGCATGTTGGCCGGCGCCGAAATAACGGACGAAGCCCGCGCCGCCGCCGATCAATTGTTTCGGGCGAAAAAACCATGAAACCGGACGCCTCTGAAAAACCGGCGAACGCGTTGAGCAAAGCGGAAGCGGAAGCCGAACTGGCCCGGCTGGCGGGCGAAATTGCCGCCCATGACGCCGCCTATCATGGGCAGGACGCGCCGCGTATCCCTGACGCCGATTACGACGCCCTGCGCCGGCGCAACACGGCCATTGAGCAAGAGTTCCCCGGTCTGATCCGCGCCGACAGCCCGTCAAAACGCGTTGGCGCAAAAGTCGCGGAAGGCTTTGGCAAAGTTTCCCATTCAATCCCAATGCTTTCCCTTGAGAACGCCTTTGACCCGGAAGACATCACCGCGTTCTTTGACGGCGTGCGGCGCTTTCTGGGGCTGGCGGCGGATGCCGTCATCGAGGCCACCGCCGATCCAAAAATCGACGGCCTTTCGGCGGCGTTGCACTACAAAGATGGCAAGCTTTCCCTGGGTGCGACGCGCGGCGACGGCACCACCGGCGAGGACATCACCAAAAATCTTCGCCAAATTGCCGACATTCCAAAAGTTCTGGCGGGGGAAGACATCCCCGAAACATTGGAAATTCGGGGCGAGGTTTATATGGCGCGCGAGGATTTCCTAAAGTTGAACGCGGCCCGTGAAAAAGCGAAGGAAGCTCTGTTTGCCAATCCGCGCAACGCCGCCGCAGGTTCGCTGCGCCAGCTAGATGCAAACATCACGGCAACGCGTCATTTGCGCTTCTTCGCCTATGGCTGGGGCCAAACCAGCGCACCCCTTGGAAAAACCCAGCGGGACGCAATGACGCGGCTGAAAAAATTCGGCTTTCCGGTAAATGCCGACGTCGCCCTTTGCAAAAGCGAAAGCGAGGCCGAGGCCTTCTACGAAAAGATTCAAGCCGCCCGGTCCGACCTTCCTTACGACATCGACGGCATCGTTCTGAAAATCAACCGGCTGGACTGGCAGGAACGGTTGGGCAGCGTCAGCCGCGCACCGCGATGGGCCATCGCGCGCAAATTTCCAGCCGAACAGGCCGAAACCACCCTGCTCGACATCCGGATTCAGCTGGGCCGCACCGGTGCCCTGACCCCCGTTGCCGTCCTGGAACCGATTACGGTCGGCGGCGTCGTTGTCAGCCGGGCGACCCTTCACAACGCCGACGAAATTGCGCGCAAGGATTTGCGAATTGATGACCGCGTCGTCATTCAGCGCGCCGGCGATGTCATTCCGCAAATCGTCCATGCGCTTAAGGAAAAACGCCCCAAAGGCACGACGCCGTTTGCGTTCCCAAAAAAATGCCCCGATTGCGGCAGCCTGGCCATCCGCGAGGAAGACGAAGTGATCTGGCGCTGCACCGGCGGACTGATTTGCCCGGCCCAGGCCGTGGAACGGCTGCGCCATTTTGTTTCGCGCAACGCCTTTGACATCGAAGGCCTGGGGAAAAAACAGGTTGCCGCCTTCTGGGAAGAAGGGCGCATCAAAACGCCTGCCGATATTTTCCGTCTTGAAAAGAATGACGCCCAATCAAAAACACCCCTTTCCGATTGCGAAGGCTGGGGCGCGACAAGTGCCGAAAATCTTTTTAAGGCGATTGCCGACAGGCGAGACATCCCGCTTGAGCGGTTCATCTATGCCCTTGGCATCCGCCGGGTTGGCCAGGCAACGGCACGTCTGCTGGCCAAAAATTACGAAAGCCTTGAAAACTGGCAGGACGCAATGGCCGCAGCCGAGGATCGTGAAAGCGCTGCCTATCAAACGCTTCGCGACATCGACGGCGTTGGCCCAGGGGTTGCTGACGATCTTTTGGGATTCTTTGCCGAACCGCAAAACACAGCCATGCTGGATGCCCTTTCCAGAGAATTGCGCGTCCGCGATTTTGTGGCCCCGTCCGCTTCGTCCGAGATGACCGGCAAAATCATCGTCTTTACCGGCAACCTTGAAAAAATGACGCGCGCCGAAGCAAAGGCGCGTGCCGAAGCCCTGGGCGCAAAAGTCGCCGGCACCGTTTCGGCCAAGACAGATTTTGTTATCGCCGGGGCCGCTGCCGGGTCCAAGCTGAAAAAAGCAGAGGCCCTTGGGATCAAAATTCTAAACGAAGCGGCGTGGCGGAAACTCGCCGGGCAGGAAGCCCTCTAAATCGGCTGGGTTGCCGCCTTCAACCAAGTGCGCGCCGCCGTATCTAGAAGCGGCGACAGGGTTTTAAACACGCGCGCATGGTAAGCGTCGAGCCAGCCCTTTTCCGCCGCGTTCAGAAGGGCGGCGTCAATCAGGGAACGGTCCATCGGCGCCAGGGTCAGGGTTTCAAATTCCAACACGGCCCCCTCGCCCGCAAGGGACGCCGGGGCCGCCACAACCACAAGCAGATTTTCGATGCGGATGCCATAGGCCCCTGCCTTGTAATAGCCGGGTTCGTTGGAAAGGATCATGCCGGGCCGCAGGGCCACGGCATTGGGCCGTTTTGAAATGCCCTGGGGACCTTCATGAACGCCAAGATAGCTGCCCACCCCGTGGCCGGTGCCGTGATCGTAATCCAGACCGATTTGCCACAGGGGGCCTCGAGCCAGCGCGTCCAATTGCGACCCCGTCGTCCCTTTTGGAAACCGCGCCTGGGCCAGGGCGATATGCCCTTTGAGCACGCGCGTGAAACGGTCGCGCTGTTCGTCATTTGGCGCGCCAATGGCAAGGGTGCGCGTCACATCCGTCGTGCCGTCGAGATATTGCGCGCCGGAATCAACCAGATAGAGCATGCCGGGCGCAAGGGGACGGTCCGTTTTTGGGCTGGCCTGATAATGCACGATGGCCCCATGGTCACCGGCCCCGGAAATGGTCGGAAAGCTTAACGCCTGAAAATGTTC
>CAYTAE010000067.1:0-8005 GCA_964435655.1 uncultured Rhodospirillaceae bacterium | reverse complement strand
TAAAAGGTCTGAATGTCGTGCAGTGACCAAAACAACTTTCCTATCAAAGCGGCGAAACACATGAAAGCTGGCGTCCACGTCACGCTAAAACCAGGCGTCCTCGACCTGCAAGGCAAAGCCATCGCCAATACGCTGAAATCATTAGGGTTTGGCGGGGTAAACGCCATCCGGCAAGGAAAATATATCGAGATTGATCTCGACGAAACCGACTCCGGACACGCCTTGAAAAAAATCGAGGAAATGTGCACAAAATTGCTAGCGAATCTCGTAATCGAAAATTACGAGATTGAACTTTTAGAGTAAAAACGAATGCGTTCGTTTCCAGGCGCTCATACGAGACCCCCATCGTGAAGACTGCTGTTATCGTCTATCCGGGATCGAACTGTGATCGAGACGTTCGCGTCGCCATCGCAAACGCAACGGGGACCGAACCGCTTGCCGTCTGGCATCAAAACAGCGAATTTCCAGATGTTGATCTGATTGTCCTGCCCGGCGGCTTTTCCTATGGCGATTACCTGCGCGCCGGCGCAATGGCGGCCCACTCACCCGTCATGCGTGAGATCAAACAGCGCGCCAAAAAAGGCGTGCCGATCCTTGGCATCTGCAACGGTTTTCAGATTTTGACAGAAACCGGTCTCCTGCCAGGTGCACTTCTACAAAACGCCGGCATCAAATTCATTTGCCGCGATGTCAACCTTCGGGTCGAAACATCCGACAGCCCCTTCACGAAAGCCTATCGCCAAGGATCTGTCCTGCGTATTCCGGTCGCCCATCACGAGGGGAAATATCATGCGGACCTCAAAACCCTTGACGCGCTGGAGAGCGAGAACCGGATTGCCTTTCGTTATTGCGATGCCAAAGGGACCGTCTGCGAAGCGGCAAACCCAAATGGCTCAGCCCGCAACATTGCCGGTGTGTTCAACAAAGAACGCAAGATTCTGGGCATGATGCCGCACCCGGAACGACTAACCGAAAAGCTTCTTGGCGGCAAAGACGGAAAAGCTATGTTCGACGGGTTGGTGGCCGCCCTCGCATGACCGAAGTGAACCCCGAAATCGCCGCCCAGCACGGATTGTCTGCCGAGGAATACGACAAGGTTCTCGAAATTCTTGGCCGCACGCCGAACCTGACGGAGCTTGGCATCTTCTCTGTCATGTGGAGCGAACATTGCTCATATAAATCTTCGCGACGCTGGCTGAAAACGCTGCCGACAGAGGCGCCATGGGTTATCTGCGGACCTGGCGAGAATGCCGGCGTCATCGACATCGGCGACGGCCATGCCGTTGTTTTTAAAATGGAGAGCCACAACCACCCCTCGTTTATCGAGCCTTATCAAGGGGCGGCGACGGGCGTTGGCGGCATCCTGCGCGACGTCTTTACAATGGGCGCACGGCCCATTGCAAATCTTGACTCGTTACGTTTCGGAGACCCCGAACATCCGAAAACCCGCCATCTTGTCGCCGGCGTCGTTGCTGGCGTCGGCGATTACGGGAACTGCATCGGCGTACCTACAGTCGGAGGCGAGTGCAATTTTCACCCCTCTTACAATGGTAACATTCTTGTCAATGCGATGACGGTGGGGCTGGCCGATACCGATCGCATCTTTTACTCGGCGGCGGCGGGTCCGGGAAACCTGGTTATCTATGTCGGGTCAAAAACCGGCCGTGATGGCATTCACGGCGCAACCATGGCCTCAGCAGAATTTGATGAGGATTCAGATGCAAAGCGCCCAACCGTACAGGTCGGCGATCCCTTCACGGAGAAGCTTCTACTGGAAGCTTGCCTGGAATTGATGGCCACGGATGCGATCGTTGCCATTCAGGACATGGGCGCTGCGGGATTGACCTCATCTTCCTTCGAGATGGCCTCAAAGGGCGGCACCGGCATCGAAATGAACATCGACCTTATTCCGATCCGCGAGGAAGGCATGACTGCGTATGAAATCATGCTGTCGGAAAGCCAGGAACGCATGCTGATCGTCATCCATCCAGATCGAACGGATGTGGCCAAGGCAATTTTCAAAAAATGGGAGTTGGACTTCGCGGTCATCGGCCAGGTGACAGACAGCGGCCACATGGTGTTGAAATCAGACGGGAAAACCATCGCCGACCTTCCCATCGCGCCACTGGCAAGCGCCGCTCCAAGCTATGACCGGCCATGGACCCCCCCAAAGGCTCGGCCACCCCTTGCCCCGATGGCCGACCCGCCGGCAATGGACGTCGGCGAGGCGCTTCTCCGCCTGGCCGGCTGCCCCGATCTAGCCAGCCGCCGCTGGATCTGGGAACAATATGATCACATGGTCATGGCCGACACCGTTGAGCGGCCCGGCGGCGACGCCGCCGTGCTTCGCGTCCATGGCACAAACAAGGGCCTCGCGGTGACAACCGACTGCACGCCGCGCTATTGCGTTGCCGACCCAAAGACCGGGGCAGCCCAGGCCGTCGCCGAAACCTGGCGGAACCTGACCGCCGTTGGCGCCAAACCCCTTGCCATTACAGACAATTTAAATTTCGGCAATCCGGAACGCCCGGAAATCATGGGGCAGTTTGTCGCCGCCATCGAGGGCATTCGGGAAGCCTGCCTGGCTCTCGACTTTCCGGTCGTCTCGGGGAACGTCTCGCTCTACAACGAAACGAACGGCCAGGCCATTCTGCCAACGCCCGCCATTGGCGCCGTTGGGCTGATTGCGGATTTGGGCAAACGAACAACTCTTGCCTTCAAGGCCGCAGGTGAAACGCTTGTCCTGATCGGCACCACCCAGGGCGCCCTGGGCGCATCGCTCTACCTTCGCGAGATCATGGGCAGGGAAGAAGGCCCGCCACCAGAGGTCAACCTTGAAATCGAGCGACGGAACGGAGATTTCGTCCGTCACCTTATCGAAACCGGAAAGCTGACCGCCTGCCACGACATCAGCGATGGCGGCATTGCCATTGCGGTCGCGGAAATGGCCCTTGCCGGTGGCATCGGCGCTGATATTACCCCCGAAATGAATGGAACGGCCCCGAATGCCTGGCTCTTCGGTGAAGATCAGGGACGCTATTTGCTGACAACCCAGGCGCCCAACGCCGTTTTAGCCGCCGCCGAGAAGGCCGGCGTGCCCGCCTGCATCATCGGGTCCACCGGGGGAGATAGATTGCAAATAAGTCGCATCCTCTCTATATCCTTAGAACGGTTACAAAAAGCCCATGAAGGCTGGTTTCCGGCTTATATGGCCGCACCTTAAGGAATAGAAAGCGGAGTTTGACGGCAACAAATGGCAATGAATGCCCAGGAAATTGAACGGCTGATCAAGGCGACGCTTCCCGATGCGGAAATTGCCATTACCGACCTTCGGGGAGATGGCGATCATTATGCCGCCCGGGTGGCCTCCGCTGCTTTCAAGGGCAAGACCCGCATTCAACAACATCAAATGGTCTACAAGGCCTTGCAGGGCAACATGGGCGACGCACTGCACGCACTTGCGCTTCAAACCGTCATCCCCGAAAGCGACTGAACCAAACACCCCCAAGAAATTCGGCAAGCAAAGAGGACTAAATGAGCGAAAACCCCATCTTCAAGCGTATTCGTGAGGACATTTCAGAAAACACCGTTGTCCTTTTCATGAAAGGTTCCCCCGTCTTTCCGCAATGTGGTTTTTCTGCCACCGTCGTGGAAATTCTCTCGCGAATGCAGGTGAAATTTAAGGGCATCGACGTGCTGTCAGATCCGGACCTTCGCGAAGGCATCAAAAAGTTCAGTGACTGGCCGACGGTCCCCCAGCTTTATGTAAAAGGCGAATTCATTGGCGGCTGCGACATCCTCCGCGAGATGTATGAAAACGGCGAGCTTGCCAGCTATTTTCAGGAAAAAGGTGTGGAAACAACCACCTGACCTGCTCCGTCCGCGCCAAACAAAAAGGGCCGCCCATTGGGCGGCCCTTTTGCATGTCTGATGCCTTATACGCTGTCAGCGCGAATAAAATTCCACCACAAGGTTCGGTTCCATCTGGACCGGGTATGGCACATCGCCAAGCGCCGGAATGCGAACAAACGTGCCCTTCATCGCCTTGTGATCCACATCGATATAGTCCGGCACGTCGCGCTCTTGCGACTGCACCGCATCCAGAACGATGATCAATTCTCTGGATTTCTCCTTGATCTCAATGACATCCCCTTCCTTTACCCGATAGGAGGGAATTGTCACGCGCGTACCGTTCACCCGAATATGACCGTGACTGACGAACTGCCGGGCCGCAAACACCGTCGACACGAATTTCATTCGATAAACGATGATATCCAACCGGCGCTCCAACAGACCAATGAGACGCTCGCCCGTGTCACCCTTTTGGCGAACCGCTTCCTGATAGACGTTGCGAAACTGCCGCTCGCCAATATTTCCGTAATAGCCTTTCAGCTTTTGCTTCGCAGACAGCTGCGTGCCGAAATCCGATACCCTCCGGCGACGCTGATTCGTCTGACCATGCTGACCCGGGCCATATTCACGGCGATTTACGGGGCTCTTCGGGCGCCCCCAAAGATTGACGCCAAGCCGCCGGTTAATTTTGTATTTCGACTGCAACCGTTTCGTCATAGAACCCTAAACGCCTTATATTTCCATGTTTTCCGGGCTGTTCCGCCCTGCAAGAGGCCGTACTATACGCATGCTCTCGGCCCTGTCAAACCGATTTCCCAATGCCTTTAGCCCCGCGGTCGCTGCGCAAGGCACGAGACGATCCCGCGCAGGGTGCTGACTTCCCGATCCGTAAGCCCGGCCCGGGTAAAAATATTGCGAATGTTCAGGACCATGCCGGACCGTTTTTCCGCAACCCTTAGAAATCCGCAGGTGTCGAGCTCACCTTCAAGATGCTCAAAAAAGTCGAGCAGCGCCTCCTGCGTCGCCGGAAGCGTCCCAATACGAGAGGTCGACACCGGCGACGCTGCCGCGTCATCCGGCGCAAAGCCGGCCTGAAACCACTCATAGCCGAGCAGAAGCACGGCCTGGGCAAGGTTCAGCGAAGAAAAAGCCGGGTTTAGGGGCACGGCGATGATGGTCTCCGCAAGGGCGACGTCTTCATTGGTCAGGCCGGATCGCTCGGGCCCAAAGAGAAGGCCGACCTTCTCACCCTTGTTCACCACGTTGCGCATAATGCCTGCCGCCACCCGCGGCGTCACCACAGGCTTTTCCATATCCCGGGACCGCGCTGTCGTCGCGAAGACGTGGTGCAGGTCGGCGGTCGCCTCGGCCGTGCTTGCATAAACACGTGCCGCATCAAGAATGGCGTCGGCACCTGACGAAGCGGCTACGGTTTTCTCATTCAGCCATCCTGCTCGGGGGGTCACAAGGCGAAGTTCCCCAAGGCCGCAATTCCCCATGGCCCGCACAGCGGTGCCGACGTTCTCGCCCAGCTGTGCGCCAACCAACACAACAACGGGGCCTCCGATTACCGGAATTTGCGTCGAATCGGTTCCCGCCATCACACTTTGGCCCCGTCACGAAGCAATTTATAAGTGATGCTGTCGTGAAGGGCGTTGTAGGAAGCGTCGATCACATTCGTCGAGACGCCGACCGTCGTCCAATGCGCCCCCTTGGCGGCGCTTTCGATCATCACGCGCGTCTGGGCCTTGGTTCCAAAGTTCGAATCCAGAATGCGCACCTTGTAGTCCACCAACTGGATATCCTCCAGCTGGGGATAGGCTGGCGCCAGCGCCTTGCAAAGCGCATTGTCCAACGCGTTCACAGGCCCATTCCCTTCGGCCACGGTAAGGACATTCCCACCACCAACGTCGACATTGATTTTCGCTTCCGAGAGGGTGATCAACTCCCCCATGGCGTTCCAGCGGCGTTCATCGATCACCCGAAAATTAATCAGCTTGAAATACTCCGGCACAGTATCAAGTGCGCGCCGCGCCAGCAGCTCGAAACTCGCTCCCGCACTGTCATAAGAATAGCCTTCGAATTCTCGCGCCTTTATCTGTTCAACAAGCTGCGTCAGGCGTGGATCGTCCGAACTTAGCTTGATCCCGATTTCCTTTAGACGGGTCAGAAGGTTCGCTTTTCCCGCCTGGTCCGAAATAACGACATGGCGACGATTGCCGACGCATTCCGGGTCGACATGTTCGTAGCTTTTCGGATCTTTGGCCACCGCCGAAACATGCAGCCCCCCCTTATGGGCAAAGGCCGACTCCCCCACATAGGCCGCGTGATGGTTCGGAACCCGGTTCAGCCGGTCGTCGATCAGATGCGACAATTTGGTAAGCTGCTTCAGGCCCTTGCTGCTAACGCCCGCCTGGTAACCCATTTTCAACATCAGCGTAGGCAGAAGCGAAACGATGTTCGCATTCCCGCACCGCTCACCAAGGCCGTTCATCGTGCCTTGAATCTGCCGCGCACCAGCCCGCACCGCCGCCAGGCTGTTGGCAACCGCATTTTCTGTATCGTTGTGGCAGTGGATTCCAAGATGGCTGCCCGGCACCACCTCAATCACCTGGGAAAGAATTGCCTCAATTTCGTGCGGCAATGTGCCGCCATTCGTGTCGCACAGGACCACCCAGCGCGCACCTGCCTCATAGGCCGCGCGCACACAGGCCAACGCATAATCGGCGTCCGCCTTGTACCCATCGAAGAAATGCTCGGCGTCAAAAAGAACCTCTTCGACGCGCGTCTTCCCGTGCGCCACGCTTTCACCGATCATGCACAGGTTTTCATCAAGGGTCGTTTCCAAGGCAATTTGGACGTGAAAATCCCAGGTTTTTCCAACCATGCAGACGGATTGCGCGCCGCTTGAAAGGAGTGCCGCCAGACCGGGGTCGTTCTCGACACTGCGTCCCGGACGCCGCGTCATACCAAAAGCAGTCAGACGAGCGTGCCGCAATTTCGGCGGCTTTGCGAAGAAGCTGTCATCCGTCGGATTCGCCCCCGGCCAGCCACCTTCAACGTAATCGATTCCAAGACGATCCAACTCGCAGGCAATAGCCGCCTTGTCGCTGACATTGAAGTCAACGCCCAGGGTTTGCTGCCCGTCGCGAAGGGTGCTGTCGTAGAAATAAACCCGTTTGTCGTCTTTTTTCCCGCGGCTCATCCCGCATGTCTCCAAATCGTCTTACCGGCCCGATCTTCAAGCAAGATTCCCTTTTCGGCAAGCATGTCGCGAATACGGTCGGCTTCCTTGAAGTCCTTTTCCTGACGCGCCTTGTTCCGAAGGGCAATCTGACGTTTGATTTCCGCCTCGTCCAGACCGGCCGCCCCCGCCGGCTGCCAACGAAACCACACCTCCGGGTCTTGCTGAAGCAGCCCCATCGCCGCCCCCGCCGCAAGCAGAGTTCCTTTTGCGCGGGCTTTTTCCGCCACCGTTTCGGCCTTGTTGATGGCGCTGGCCAGACCGGCAAGATTGCTCAATGCCATCGGCGTATGGAGGTCATCAAGAAGCGGCGTCTCGACCACGCTTGGAACGGCCTCAAGACTAGGGGCAATGCCTTCTACCTGACGAAGGGCCGTATAGAGCTTATCCAGCTTCTCTCTCGCCTGGGAAAGCGTTTCCCCCGACCAGTTCAGGGGTTGCCGGTAATGGGTCGAAAGCATGGCAAAACGAATGGCTTCGCCCGGTGCCTGCTGCAAAAGCGCACGCACTGTCAGAACATTGCCAAGGGATTTCGACATTTTCTCGCCGCCCACGGTCAGAAAACCGTTGTGCACCCAATAGCGCGCAAAGGGTTTGCCATCATGCGCACAACAGCTCTGCGCGACTTCATTCTCGTGATGGGGAAAAACGAGATCGCGTCCGCCGCCGTGAATATCGAAGGTGTCACCAAGATAGACACCGCTCATCGCCGAACATTCGATGTGCCAACCGGGCCGGCCGCGGCCCCATGGGCTGTCCCATCCGGGAGTATCCGGATCGCTTGGTTTCCAGAGCACAAAATCCGCAGGTGCCCGCTTGTAAGGGGCCACCTCGACACGCGCGCCGGCGATCAATTCTTCCAGGTCCTTTCCCGAAAGTCGGCCATAATCCGGCATGCTGCCCACTTCG
>CAYTAE010000066.1:0-8007 GCA_964435655.1 uncultured Rhodospirillaceae bacterium | reverse complement strand
CGCCAATGTCAAGCCCGACGTTGTGGAAAGCGTGGCGGACACGTCCGGCGGCATCCTGTAGCCAGGCGCGTTCTGCCGCCATTTTTGGGACTAAATCAAGGGCTGCGTCATTGGCGCCCAGAATGGCCGGTGGCAACCCGGTTGAATAGATGAGGCCCGGGCAACGGTTTATCAGGAAATCCCGCAGCTTGGTGGAACAAGCCACATAGGCGCCAAAGCTGCCGAGAGCCTTGCTAAAGGTCCCCATGACCATGTCGATTCGGTCGCCATATTCCGTGGCAAGGCCAAAGCCATTTGGGCCCAGGACCCCCATGGCATGGGCTTCGTCCAGATAGAGGAAGGCATCGTATTTCGTTGAAATTTCAACAAGGCGGCCAAGGTCCGGTCGGTCGCCATCCATGCTGAAGACGGATTCAGTCAGGATGAAGCGCGGCCGGTCTTCCTGCGCATCTTGCGCCATGCGTGATTCCAGGTCGTCCAGATCGTTATGCCGGTAGCGGATCTGGCGGGCACCGGCACTGCGACACCCCTGGTGGATGCTCGCATGGTTCAGCATGTCGGAATAGACAAGGGGGTCTGCTTCTAGAATCCGGCGGTTCAAAAGCGTTGCGAGCACCGTGACGTTTGCTTGGTAGCCGGACGCCAGCAAAAGGGCTGTTTCCTTATTCTTCGCCTTTGCAAGCTTTGCCTCCACTTTTTCGAATGGTTCTAAATTTCCACAGACGAGGCGCGAAGCGCTTGTTCCCGTTCCCCATGCTTCTGTCCATGCGATCGCGCGCGCGCGTAAGTCCGGGTGTTGGGCAAGGCCTAAATAATTATTCGATGAAAAATTGCAGAATGTTTCGTCGCCGCGCGCAATGTGGCTGCCTTGTGTTTTTCCAAAAAAGCGAAGTTGCCGCCGCTGGGTCATCGGCAGATTTTCCAGAAAGTGGGAATAGGCCTGAAAGGCTTTCGTCATAAGATATCCGCTCGGTAGATCCGTATAGCAGGCTAGAAGGCCTTCTTTCTCGTCTCGTGCATTGTCCTTTCCTGTCGGACATATAGAATCAAGAAAATAGCAATGCAACGGAGCCTTACTCTTATGTCAGGGACGGTGATCCAGTGGAAGGCGCTTATCGCGCGCGGGCGTTTCGAGACCTTTAAAGCCCACGATGGTGCGCGTATTCGTTATGCAACCTGGGAGCCGGAAGGGCCGGTGCGGGGAACGGTTGTTTTCCTGAACGGTCGGGCGGAATTCATTGAAAAATACGTTGAGACGATTGGTGAACTGCTGGACAGGGGTTTTGCCGTCTGGGCAAAGGATTGGCGGGGCCAGGGATTGTCCGCGCGGCTTCGCCCACGAAAGGGACATGCGCGTTCCTTCGACCCGCTGCTTTGCGACCTTCATCAGTTTCTTACCGAAATCGTTTGCCCGAACAGTGCCGGGCCCTATCTGGCGCTTGCCCATTCGATGGGGGGTCACCTGGTGCTTCGTTACCTGGCCGAGCATCCCGGTTTCTTTGCCCGGGCGGTGCTGTCGGCCCCGATGATTGGTATTCAAACCCTGGGGTTTCCCAATCTACTCGCCGAGGGGCTGGCCCATCTGGCCGTGCAATTTGGTTTTGGGGATCGCTATGTTCCCGGCATGGGGGATGCGGATCCATACCAGACAGCCTTTGCGGAAAACGTCCTGACCTCCGACCCGGACCGTTTCCGGCAAACTCAGATCTGGACGGTGGAAAACCCCGCGCTCGGTCTGGGTGGGCCAACCTATGCTTGGATGCGGGCGGCCTTCATGTCCATGCGCAAAACGGCGGATTCCGATTATGCGCGCGCGATCGATGTGCCGGTTTTGTTTCTTGGTGCCGGGGAGGAGAGGGTCGTGCAAAACGTCGCGCAGGAACGTTTAAGTTGCCGCCTGGCGCAGGGCCGTTTTGTTTCCCTTGCCAAATCACGCCACGAAATTTTGCTTGAGCAGGACTTCGTTCGTGCCCGTTTTTGGGAAAACTTTGACAGGTTTACCGAACGCGTCTGACGCGACGTTATGTTTAGAGAAGCCCTATCGACTTGAAGGATTGGTGGCCGCTCTTGGCGACGATGATGTGGTCGTGAAGTTCGATGCCAAGTTTCTGACAGGCTGCTCGCACGTCCTTCGTGATGGCGATGTCCGCTTTCGAGGGCGTCGGATCGCCGCTTGGATGGTTGTGGACCATGATGATTGCTGAAGCGCCAAGCTCGAGGGCGCGTTTCACCACTTCGCGTGGGTAGATCGGTGCGTGGTCGATGGTCCCGCTTTGCTGCACTTCATCTGCGATGAGCATGTTCTTGCGATCCAGGAAAAGCAGGCGGAAATGCTCTTTTTCTTCATGAGCCATGCTTGCGTGCAGATAGTCGAGTAATTGTTGCCAGTTTCCGATTACGGGCTGGTTCATGACTTCTTCGCGCACCAGTTTCAGGGCCGCCGCTTGAACGGTTTTCAATGCGGCAATCGCGGTTGCACCAATGCCCGGGGTATCAAGAAGGTCGTCTGGTTTGGCGCGAAGAACCTTTGCAAAACTGCCGAATTGTTCCAATAGTGCCTTTGCGATCGGCTTTACGTCGCGGCGAGGGTGCGCGAGGAAAAGAAGCATCTCAAGCATCTCGTAATCGGCCAGCGATTCTGCCCCGGCTTTCAGGAAGCGTTCACGCAAACGCGCACGGTGGCCTAGATAATGCGGTTTTTTGTCCATTCGGCAGGCTCGCTTTTCATTGCAGCGTAGCGGGAAAATTCCGGTTGCGACATGTTCACCGTCTTTGCGAGCACACGGGCATCAGATTTTGTAGGGCGGATGTGTGAGGCCGCCCGGCGATAACGTGAAAACTTCGCACCCCGTTGCCGTTACCCCGAGGCTGTGTTCGAATTGTGCGGAAAGCGAACGGTCCTTTGTGACGGCGGTCCATCCATCCTCCAGGATTTTTACATCAAATTTTCCAGCATTGATCATCGGCTCAATCGTAAAGAACATGCCCTCTTTCAGGGGTGCGCCCGTCCCCGGTTTGCCGAAATGCATTACGCTTGGCGCCTCATGAAAAATTTGCCCCAGGCCATGACCACAGAAATCGCGGACAACGGAATAACGATTGGATTCGGCAAAATCTTGAATGACATGGCCGATGTCTCCTAGTCGAACGCCGGGCTTCACAATCGCGATTGCGCGCATCAGGCATTCGTAAGTGACCTCGACAAGACGCCGGGCTTTCACGCTTGGTTTGCCAATGTAAAACATCCGGCTGCTGTCCCCGTGCCAGCCGTCGAGGATCACGGTCACATCGATGTTCAGGATGTCGCCATCGTGCAAGGCCCTTTTTCCTGGAATGCCGTGGCACACGACGTGGTTTATGGATGTGCAGATGGATTTTGGAAAGCCGCGGTAATTCAGTGGCGCGGAAATGCCGCCGCGTTCTATCGTAAAGGCGTCGCACAGGCGGTCGAGTTCCTCGGTAGTCACGCCTGGCTTCACATGAGGCGTGATAAAATCGAGGGTCTCGGCGGCGAGCTTTCCGGCGTGGCGCATGCTCTCAAAATCCCCTTCATCGTGAAGGGTGATGTTGCCAAGGTCTTCAAAGCTGTCGGAGGGGTGGTCGTTTGTCGGGTCGTGCTCCACAAATATACCTCTATTGTTCGTCGGATATTTAAAGGGAAAACGGCAATGGTCGGTCCAGTTTGATGGCTTCCACGCTCATCTTGCAGGAAAAACACAAGGCCTCGACTCCTGCTGCCCGGGCCGTTTTCATCGCTGTAGCATAAGCCGGATCGATTTCTTCGGCGAGGACGAAGTCGGCGCAATCCTCCCGTTGGACGAGGTAGAGCATCACGCCACGTTTGCCAGCCTGAACGATCTTGGCAAGTTCGGCCAGATGCTTTGCGCCACGGGCTGTCACTGAATCGGGGAAGGCGGCTGAATTTCCAAGCCGTAGGGTGACGCTTTTCACTTCGACATAACAGGGCGGTTGGCCTGTTTTTTCGAGAAGAAAATCGATGCGCGAATTTTGCCCATAGCGAATTTCACGTCGAACGGTGTCATAGCCTGCAAGTTGTGGAATTTCTTTGGCAACAAGCTTTTCTTCGACAATGCGATTGGCGTGGGCTGCGTTGATGCCGACGAAGGTTTTGCCGATGCGTACGAGTTCCCATGTGTAGCGAAGCTTACGCTTTGGGTTTTGGGCTGGCGATAGCCACACCTCACCACCGATAGGAAGCAAACCCATCATCGAGCCGGGATTGGGGCAATGGGCGGTGACATGGGTGCCGTCTTCAAGGGCGATGGTGCTCAGGAAGCGTTTGTAACGTTCAAGAAGGGTGCCGCGGATCAGTGGAGCTGGAAAATCCATGCCAGGAAGGTAAAAGCAGGGACCCGGGCTTTCAACAAAACATCTTCGGGCGGGCGCGGAACACGCATTTCGACCGAGGCCATCCGGTGGCTTGCCTGTCTTCCGCCCCGGGGCTAGGGTGCGCGAGGTTTGTCCTTCATCGGCCCGCTTGGCGAAATTGGTAGACGCAACGGACTTAAAATCCGTTTCCTGGAAACGGGAGTGCTGGTTCGAGTCCAGCAGCGGGCACCACTTTGATGCGCTTTCTTTTTCTTTAGGCGAGCGCTTCGAGAAGTGGCGTCAGGCGATGTTCATATTGTCGCCAGCGGCGGACGGCTTTTGTGGTGATTGGCTGGCGGATGCGCGCAACGCTTGCGGTCGGCACTAGGCGTTCGGTTTTGTGGAAGTCGAGGCAGGCCGCTTCCCAAGGGAGTGCACAGAAATCGAGCATGCGCCGGATATGTGTTTCGGGATCGGTGACAAGCCCTTCATAAGACAGGTCAAGCACGCGCCCCGGCAACACGGCATGCCAGTGGTTCATCAACCTTTGGTAAAGCTTGTAATATTGCCCTAGCTCGGTGAGGTCATAAGCGAAGTCGTGTGCGCCGTCGAAATAGCATTTGTAACTGGCGAGGCAGGTGTCAAAGGGGTTGCGGGTGGCGTGAATTATTTTCGCATTCGGCAGGGCCAGATGAATGAGGCCGATATGGCGGAAATTCTGCAGCCATTTGTCGGCGATATGTGACGCGTCCGGTGCCAGGCGGGCCATGGCATCGGTGTAAGCCTGTCCAAGGCGCGCAAAATCTTCGCCTTTCATGTCCAAGGCCGTTTCTGGAAATTCCGACCCGGATGCGGCGCCCAGTTTTGAAACGTGATGGGCAAATTCCTGACGCTCGCCGGCGCCATAGACGTCGGAATGGGTCGCCAAAATCTGTTCGATCAGGGTTGCGCCGGATCGGGGCATGCCAAGAATGAAGATGGGCCGGTCGCTGCTTGCACCTTGCCCCTCTTGCCCGGTCAGGAAGGCTTTGTTGAAGGTGGTGATGATGCGGTTCGTTCGTGCCTCTTCCTTGCCGATATCAAAGGTAAAGGACGCGTGCTTTAAGGCATTTCCTTTTTCAAAACAATCGAAGGCATCGTCGTAAGCTTCGCAATCCTCATGGGCCTTGCCGATGGCGAAACAAAAAATTGCCTTTTGCTGCTCGTCAAGGTTTGGCTTGGCGAATTCCGTTTCCATCGCTGCGATGTCCGGGTCCCCGGGCGAAAATGTTTTTAGATTTGCAAGGCGAAGATGCAGCCTTGCAAAGGCGGGCCATTGGCGGATGGCTTCGCGAAATATGGTCTCCGCTTCTTCGAATTTTCCAAGCCCCATTAAGGCGTTGCCGAGATTGTAATGGGCCTCGGCCAGGCCCGGGTTTTGGGCAAAAGCTTGGCGATATGCGACCAGTGCGTCGTCGGGCTGTCCCGTTTCCATCAACAGGGTGCCAAGATTGGCAAGGGCTTCGGGGAAATCCGGACGTTTTGCAATCGCGGTCCGGTACGCGGCGATGGCTTCCTCGAAGCGGTGGGATTTTATGAGCGCGAGGCCAAGGTTGTAATGGGCGGCAGGGGTATCGGGCGCTTGGTCGAGAAAAATTCGATAAGCGGCAATGGCGTCTTCAAAACGGCCAAGGGCTAGCAAGGCATCGGCAAGATTATATGTGATGCCGGTGTTTTCCGGTTCCAGTTCGATTGCATGCTGATAATGGCGAACAGCGTCTTCGAACTTTCCCTGTTGGTGAAGGACAGCGCCGAGATTGAAACAGGTATCAACCGCGTTTGGGTTGCGCGTCAGCGCCTCCTCGAAACAGCGGACCGCTTCGGCATTTCCCCCCTTCTGCTGGCAGAGCACGCCAAGGGCGTGAAAAACGTCCGGTGCGTCCGGTGCGTCCGACGCATCGTCGAGCAGTTGGCGATAGATCTTTTCTGCTTCGGCCAGTTCGCCTTGTTGGTGCAAGCGAAGGGCGTCCTGAAATTGTTTCTGCACGTGTTTCGTGCCTTTGTTTGCCGAAGTTGAGCAGGCGTTTGTTCAGGCCGTCTGGCTTCGGGCGGTGGAACGGGAAGAGGACGACATCCAAAATGCTGCAGTGCAATATAACGCGATGTAATGTTTTGCAGAACCCTGTGAACAGGTGCTTATCGCGATTGCCATAAAAAATCCATTTAAACAAGGCGATGGAAGGTATTTACGGGGAGGCTGCTCTTTCTATAAAGCCAGGGCCGTTTTTTAGCGGGGGAGGCTGCAAATTTAAACGTTATCAAGGCAGGCTGCCGTTTCTATAAAATCACGCTGCAGCCCGTATAAAACAGGGTCATTTGGTTGACTCTTCCGTGGCAAAACCCTAAAATTCTAATGAGCGTTTGATTTTAGTGCCTTTTTGGCAGGGCGTGGGAAGGTTAGAAGAAGATGGTTGCGATTCCAAAGGTAGATGTCAAACCGCAGGAGGTTCATAAGTACCTTCAGGAATTTGGCTGGAATATGGACAAACGTCGCGGCAAATACCCGACGAAATACACCTACAATCCAACCGCGCGCGAACAGTTCAAGCTCATTGCCAAAGAATATTGCCGCATGGAAGAGGAAAAGGATTCGCGCCAGTATGGCACGCTCCTTGATGGCCTTACCCGTATGAATGTTGGCAGCCGCATCGAACCGCGGTGGAACGAGATTATGAACCTGGGTGCCCCGCTTTTGGAGGCGGGTGAATACGCGGCGATTTCTGGAACCGCTGTCTTGTGGAATGCGACGCAAAGCCCGGAATTGAAGAACGGCTACCTTTCCCAGACGATGGACGAAGTGCGCCATACGGCGCAGATCGGCTATTTGAGCAGCTACATGGCAAAGCATACTTATGACCCGGCGGGGCATTCGGATGCGCGCCGTGCGCGCTACATGAACCCGTTGTGGCGGCCTGCCAAGCGCGCCCTTTCGGACGGTTTTTGCGCCGGCGACCCGGTCGAATGCTCGTTAAACCTGCAATTGGTTGCCGAGGCCTGCTTTACGAACCCGCTTATCGTCGGTTTGACGGAATGGGCGGCGGCGAATGGTGACGAAGTGACGCCGACGGTTTTTCTCAGCATTGAAACGGATGAGCTGCGCCACATGGCGAACGGCTATCAGACGATTGTTTCGATCATTCATGATCAGGAAAATCATAAATACATTCAGACAGACCTTGAGAACACGTTCTGGCTGCAAAACAAATTCATCACGCCATTTGTTGGTGCCGTGCTGGAATATGGTTCGGTAAACAAGGTCGAGCCCTGGGTCGTTACCTGGGATCGTTGGGTCTATCAGGACTGGGCGTCCATGTGGCTTGGCCGGCTTGCAAAATTTGGCATCAAGACACCGCGCAATCTGCTGGAAGCGAAGCAGGAAGCCTATTGGTCCCATCATTCGGCCTTCCTTGTTGCGACGGCACTTTGGCCATTGATGTACATTCGCGTCGAGCCGCCGACCGAGAAGGATTCGGAGTGGTTTGAGAAAAATTACCCAGGTTGGTACGCCCGCTACGGGGTGTTTTATGACGTTTGGAAGGGTGCGAATTATCAGGACCCGGCCAGCAACTTCATCCCCTATCAGTGGCTGCAGAAGAACAACGTTCGCGTTTATCATTGCCGCACCTGTCAGATGCCGAC
>CAYTAE010000065.1:0-8008 GCA_964435655.1 uncultured Rhodospirillaceae bacterium | reverse complement strand
CGGGGTAAGGTTGTCACATCCTTGCCAAAAAGCTGCATTCCGCCACGCGTCGGTCGCTCGGCAAGGCACAGAAGCTTCAAAAGGGTCGATTTTCCGGCGCCGCTGGGCCCGGTGAGGAAATGGAAGGCTCCGGACGCCAATTCGAACGAGATATCGTTAAGAACTTCCTCTCCAGAGCCGTAACGCATGCCGACGTTCTGGAGCCGCACCATGTGGGTCTTTTCCGGGCTCACTTGGCCTCCAAAAGCTAGGGAATGCAGGCGGGGCAGGATCGCACAGAGGGTGTGACCGCGTCCAGCGCTCTGCGCAACCCTTGCCATTCAAACAGGCCACCGACTATACAATCAGGCAGTTCCATATTAGGTGATTCAGGAATGCTCCTTAATTGCAGTGCCTGTTCTTCGCGATATTTGGTTGATCCGCATGTCTTCGGACAAGGCGGCCGCAAGGTTCGTTGCGGAAAATGCGCCCATGTCTGGTTTCAGGGCCCGCCTCCTGGTGCCCCGGAAGTGGGTGCTTCCCCTTCTCTGGAACCGCGCGCAATTCCAAAGGGATCGAACCTTCCAAGCGTCCAGAACGGTTCGGCGGGGGGGCGGAACTTCCTGGGCTGGGCAACGTTTCTGCTTTTCATCGCAGGGGCTGTTGCCATTGGGTTTCTTGCGCGTCAGCAAGTTATCGCCGCGTGGCCGCCGATCGAACGGCTCTATTCCGCAGTGGGTCTGACACCTGGGGTTGTGAGTGTGGAACTTGAAATTCGCAACGTCACGTCTGCGCGCACGCTTGACGGCGACAGCGAATGGTTGGTCATAAAGGGGGAAATCCTAAATGCGTCCAAGCAGGTTCTAGACGTTCCCAGGCTTTCCGGCGCGCTTCAGGATGGGGCCGGCAAAACGGTCCACGGATGGTTTTTTGCCGCCACCGAAATGCGCCTTCTTCCCGGTGAAATTGTGGTGTTTGAAACACGTGTAAAAGACCCTGTGTCGACAGCCGATTCCGTGGCCATCGGCTTTTCCGGGCGCGACTAAGAATCCAGAGTTTTATGCAACGGTCCAGCGAATGGCGCGTATTTTAGTAGCTGAAGACGACGAGTCGGTACGGCAATTTGTTGCCCGCGCGCTGACTCATGGCGGTCATGAGGTGACTGTAAGCGAGAACGGCTTGCTTGCCCTCGATAGACTTGCGGCGGAATCCTACGATCTGTTGCTAACAGATATTCTTATGCCGGGCATGGACGGCATTGCCCTTGCTCTGAAAACCGCAAAAGAAAACCCGGACATGCCTATTTTGTTGATGACCGGCTATGCGGCCGAAAAACAGCGCGCACACAATCTCAACGTCTTAATTCACCGCGTGATTTCAAAGCCTTTTACTCTTAAAGAGATATGCGATGCCGTCGATAATGCGTTGGCGGGCAAAGGCGCGCGTAATCCCGGAAGTGTTGATTGAAAGTCAAAGTTCTATGAACAAAAAAAGTAAAAAAAGAATTCTTTACGGTATTTCTGCCACCGTTTTTTCGCTGATTTTTCTTGCGTTGATTGTTCCGAGTTTTATCGACGCGAACCAGTACAAGGATATCATTGCAGACGAGGTGCGTTCCGCGACGGGCCGTGCGCTTGCAATTGAAGGCGACATTGACCTTACAATTCTTCCGGCCCCGGCCTTGTCCATTCACAAAATTAAATTCGCCAATCTTGAGGGGGCTTCCAGCCCTGATATGGCGCAGCTTGCAGTCCTTCGCGTGCGCATTGCGCTTTTCCCTCTTTTTGCCGGCCGCATCCAGGTTGAGAGTCTTTCGATGATCGACCCGGTTGTTGTGTTGGAAAAGCTGGCCGATGGCCGTGTGAATTGGGAATTTGCACCGCCGGCGGACGAGGCCGCTGCGAAGGCAGCAAAGGAAGTGACGACGACACCAACGGAGAAGGCAACGGATGCCGGGGTTACCGAAAACGCAGTCCAGGTCGATCAGTTTACGATTGAAAATGGGACGCTTGTTTACCGGGACGAAAAATCGGGTGTGCTTGAGCGCATCAAAAATTTTAATGCGACCATTCGCGCCAAATCCCTGGTTGGCCCGTTCCATGTGGACGGGGATCTTGTTGCGCGCGGCATGCCGCTTTCACTTCGTCTTGGCACGGGGCGTCTTGTCGAAGGGCCCGGCACGCCGATTAATCTGGAGGTCGACATTGAAGATGGCAGCGAGGATGTGGCCGGGGGTGCGACGCTTGCCTTTTCCGGAACGCTTTCGGCGCCAAATTCGATGGGGGTGTTGACCGGAACGTTGATGGCAAAAAGCGAGAGCCTTGCCGCCATTATCGGCCGTCTTGGCGTTGCTGGCGCGGCACCTTTGCCAGGGTTTGTTGCTCAGGAATTTTCCTATGAATCCCTGCTTGTCGCATCTGCCAGTAATTTTGAGCTTCGGGAAATCGCACTCGGTTTCGGGGATGCCACGGCCAAAGGGGGCGTGAAGCTGCGTCTTGGCGAAACCATTGATGCCGAGGTGAATGTCCAGGCCGCGACAATCGATTTTGATCGTTGGCTGGCGATAAAGCCGCAGGCTGTGCGCGAAAGAGGTCTGGCGACGGAAACGGCTTCGGCGGATGGTGCCGGTGCGTCTTCCCAGGCGGTCGGTACAAAAGACACAGAACAAACCGCCTTCGTGCTGC
This sequence comes from uncultured Rhodospirillaceae bacterium, assembly GCA_964435655.1. GTDB lineage: Bacteria > Pseudomonadota > Alphaproteobacteria. The sequence continues at coordinate 5,345 of CAYTAE010000065.1, read as the reverse complement.
CAAGGGACGTCAACGCATCTTTCAATTTCGCCGTTGATTCGGTCCTTTTCAATGGCGCAGCGATACGGAAAGCGCATGTCCATGCGTCGCTTGGCGAGGGCGAGCTCACCATTGATCAGGCAACGGCGCAATTTCCGGGGGGCGCCAGTCTTTCGATGTTTGGCTTTGTGTCTGCCGTGAAAGACGTGCCGCAGTTTGATGGCGATCTGGATTTTCGTTCGGAAAATTTGCGCAGTCTTCTTAATTGGTTGCGGGTAGATATTGCGGACGTGCCTGCGAAGCGTATGCGAGGGGCGGCGCTGACGGCAAAGGTTTCGGTGACGCGTACGCGCGCAAGCTTCAAAAAACTAAAGTTGAACCTTGATGAATCCAAGCTGACGGGCACGCTTTCCATGGCGTTTGCGGGGCGCCCGAATGTGCGCGGCAATCTGTCCATGAACCGGCTAAATCTGGATGCCTATCTTGGAAAGGAAAAGAAAAATCCCGCCACGGGCACAAAGGCTGCGTCCGCGCGGCCGGCCCAAAAATCTTCTGAGGGCTCTGGAAAAGAAAAGGATGGGTTGGCGCCCTTAAAAGCGTTGGAAGATTTCGATGCGGATTTTTCTTTTGTGCTGGACCGACTTGTTTCCCAGAAGCAGGCAATCTCTGGCATTCGTTTAAGTGCTGTCCTTAAAGCGGGGGTGTTGACGCTTCGCGATGCCACCGTTCGGGATCTTGCCGGCGCGCGTGCAAAGCTTTCCGGTCATGCAAGCAAATTTTCCGACACGCCACAATTCGATGGCCAGCTGGACCTTCGCGCAAAAGATATGAGCCGGCTGTTTCGTCTGGCTGGCAATGTGCCGTCTCCGGCAGTAGCAAAACTTGGTGCGATGACCTTGAAGGCCCGGGTCACGGGTGGGTTTGACCGTTTGAAGCTCAACGCCGATCTTGGCGTCGCAAAAGGCTTTGTGCGCGCAAGCGGAGACGTTGGCCATTTATCGGAAGCGCCGGATTTCGATCTTCGCCTTGTTGTCGAACATAAAAATCTTGCCTCGCTTTTGCAGGCTTTCGATTATCGGCCGAAATCGAAAAATCTGGGGCCGCTTTCCTTGAAAGCGCGGATGGCGGGAACGGCCGCGTCCGTTGCTTTTTCAGGCATTGATGGTCGCATCGGCCCTGTAAAAATTGCTGGGAAAATGGGGGCTAGGCTTGATGGTGCGCGACCGGTGATTACGGCCCGGTTTGAGGCCGGGGAAATTCCGGTCCATCGCTTCCTTCCCGCAGGGGGCACACGCGCCGCCGCTTCTGCCGCTCCGCAAAAGGCCGGGTCCACGTCCCGTCGGGGGGAGAAAGGCAGGGCCGCCCATTGGTCAAAGGCACCCCTTGACCTTTCCGGTCTTCGCCTTGCCGACGCGGCGGTTGATCTGTCGGCAGCGGTCCTTGTCTATGACAACCTTCGCGTGAAAGACCCGCGCCTGGGCATTGCGCTGAAGGAAGGTGTGTTGGAACTCAGCAAACTTTCCGGCAGTCTTTTTGGCGGCACGTTCGATGCGACGGCAAAGCTTGCAGATCACAAGCCGGCAACGATGCGCGGCAAGCTTGTCGTGCGCGGCGCGAACATCCGAAAAGCCCTGTTTGCCTCTTCCGGTTTCGACCTGGGCGATGGCAATCTGGATTTTGACGTTGACCTGAAGACATCGGGAAACAGTGAGCACGCGCTTGTTTCCGCCCTTCATGGCCTGGCGAATATTCGTGTGAAAGATGGCCTTGCCAAGGGCTTTGATCTTGACGCGGTCAGTGCGCGGCTGAACAATTTAAACGGCCCGGAAGCGTTTCTCGGCCTTCTCGATTCGGCCCTTTCCGGGGGCGAGACACGGTTTAAGGAATTGCGTGGCAAGGTTCGGGTTGTGAACGGCATCGCCCAGATGGAAGACATGCGCATGGAGGCAAAATCCGGCACCGCCGACCTTTCCGGAAACGTGAATCTTCCGAAATGGAACATGGATTTGCGGGCGGATTTCCATCTCGCTTCCGAGCCGGGCGCGCCGGTCTTTGCGATGCTTTTGAGGGGGCCGCTGGACGCGCCGCATCGCCGTTTCGATACAAAGAAATTTCAGACCCACCTCCTTAAAAAGGGCGTTGGTAGCCTATTGAAGAAGTTGTTGCCAATGAAGAAGGCCCCTGAAGGGGCCACAAGCGGCGACGCGGAAGGTGGCAAGGAATCGGCACCGCTTCCAGATCCGGAAAAAGTTATCAAAGATATCTTTAAGGGCTTTGGCTTCTAAGGCCGGTCGGTTTTGTCGCCGGGTTTGTGCGCCTGTGCGGCGCGTTCCCGAAACGTCTGCAGAATATGGATGCGAATTGCGCTTGAGAGATTGCTCGGGTTTTCACGGTCAATTTCCGTGACAAGGTGATTAACCGAGACGCGACGTTCCGCCGCCAGTTCGGCCAGGGCTTCCCAGAAAATTTCCTCAAGTGAGACGCTTGTCCGGTGCCCCGACACAATGACGGAGCGTTTGCGAATCGGGTGCATTCCAGTGGCTTCCTTGGGCATCATTGCGCTTTTTCCGGTGTTCTTGCTGCGGATTTCCGTTTTCCTTTCTTTGAGCGTTTGGAGCGGAGCGCCACGGCAAAAGCTGTGCGTGCCCATGCGCAAAGCGCTTCCGGGTCTTCCATGATATCGGCGGGAACCTCGTAATAGGAAATCGTCATGTCCGGGCTCTTGTCAAAGGCTTTGATTGAATGGTGAATGCCGTGGGCGTGAAAATCGTCACGGTTTTCATCGTCCACTTTTAGATAAAGGGTGTCGTCAAAAATAATGGCGAATGGAAATCCATCTTTGTAAATGCAATGTCCGCCAAACATGCGGCGCTGGGAAAGTGGCCCAAGTGGCTTTAGCAAATCAAAGATGTGATCGATAAATTCTGAGCTTGCAGACACGGAACGAATTTCACTTTTTATTGGGTTGTTGAATCCGTCTGGATGGCAGTGTTCAGAGGGTTATTTTTTTCGGAAACTATCCAGTGGAATGACGTCCGCAGTGGCGTCGTCAGTGGTGTCGTCCCCGGTTTGATCCGCGGTGGTTGCGGCGTTCTCTTTTTCTCGGGTGGCGGTTGCGGGCTGCGGCTGAGAGGTCGCTTCCTGCGGTGTTGCGGCGTCTTCCTGTCCCTTGTCGCCGCGGCATTGCAGGCCAAAACGTACGGAAGGGTCAACGAAACTGGTGATTGCCGCGAACGGTATGATCAGCTTCTCCTGAAGATTGTTGAAGCTAAGGGTGACCTCAAACAGGCTGTCTGTGATTGTTAAATCCCAAAATTGATTTTGGAGGACAATCGTCATTTCGTCCGGGTAACGGGTGCGCAGATTGTCCGGGATGTTGACTCCGGCATCGCTTGTTCGGAAAGAGATGTAAAAATGACGATCGCCACGAAGGCCCTCTTCGGCGACGCACGTCAGAACTGTGTGAACCAGTTTGCGCAGCGTATCTCCATAAAGGCGGTCGTAATCCATGTGGCGGTCCATGTAGCTCATCATTTTTGCCAGCGTTGCAAATGGCAGGCGGTGGGGGGCTTCTGTTGCCCGGTGCCCCCCGGACCGCGCTTGCTTATTTAAGCAGCGAGTGCATAACGATTGTTGTCATTGGCACTTATAAAACGACCCGATAACGGTGGTATCATACCGAGCAAAAATTAAGCCTTTACCACGCGCGTCGATCCTGTTTCGCCCCCATAAGTCCCGCCGGTCCCAGGTTGAAAATAATTCAGGGTCTGCGGGCGTAGAAAAATCTGGTGGAGGCGCCGGGTACTGCCCCCGGGTCCGCTACGCCTATTTCACTTAACGTTTATCGCCATAGTCGGAAAACCGACCCTTCTAATATAGGCGTTTCGGGGGGGCATGAAAAGATGGGCCGTGCTACGGGTTTTTGACCCGCAGGAGCGCTGGCGTTGGCCGGAGCCAGGCGCTAGAGTGCCCGACCGGACAAATCTGTGGAATGTGAAATGCCGCTTACGCCCGAACAGCTTCAGGAAATCGAGGCCCTGCGCACAAACCAGAAGCCGACCTGTCGCGCGACGGTCCCCATGCTTGAAGACGTCCTTTACCAGGCCATGCCGGTGCTTGATCACGGTTTTGTCCGGGTTGTGGACTATATGGGGGACGATGGCGCCATCGTTCAGGCGGCCCGGGTTTCCTACGGCAAGGGAACGCAGAAGACCCGCCAGGATCAGGGGCTCATCAATTATTTGATGCGCCACCGGCACACGACGCCGTTCGAAATGTGCGAAATAAAATATCATATAAAACTGCCGATTTTCGTCGCCCGGCAGTGGATTCGCCATCGCACGGCCAGCGTGAATGAATATTCCGCCCGTTATTCCATTTTAGATCGGGAATTTTATATTCCCGCACCGGAACAGCTTGGGGCGCAGTCTTCGGACAACCGCCAGGGCCGTGGGAATGTTTTGCAGGGCGAGGAGGCGGCGCGGGTTTTGGAATTGTTACGGGAAGATTCGGACCGTGCCTATCAGCATTATACGGAGATGCTGAACACCGACGAAGAAGGCAAAATTCTTGACCCAGACCGTTCGGGGCTGGCACGCGAATTGGCGCGGATGAATCTCTCTTTAAATTTTTACACCCAGTGGTATTGGAAGACCGATCTTCATAATTTGATGCATTTCTTGTCGTTGCGTGCAGACCCGCATGCGCAGCATGAAATTCAGGTCTATGCGGAAATCATGCTTGATACAATGAAACGCTGGGTGCCGATGACGCACGCGGCTTTTCTTCAATACCGTACGGGCGGGCTTCATCTTTCGGAGGCGGCGCTTCGCGTTGTTCGCCGCATGTTGGCGGGGGAGCCCGTCACCCAGGAAGAAACTGGGTTGGGCGCTCGTGAATGGCGTGAACTGATGGCGGCCCTGAAAGAAAGTGCAGGCAGCTAGGCCGCGCCCTGCATTTTCATTTCCGGTTTAGATTGCCGGGGTTTTCAGATTTTTCCACACGCGATTGGCAATTTCTCGATACGCTTTGGCGGGTGGGCCGTCTGGTTCGGCGATGACGATGGGGTTCCCGTCATCGGCGGGTTGGCCGATGGCGGTGGCGAGGGCCCACGCGCGGATCGCGACTGCAGCGAGCTGCATGAAACGCCGCTCCTCCATGAGCTCCCCCGCCCTCTGGATCAGGGTGCGGCGATTGCAGAGGCGAGCCCACACGACGAGAGCGGCGCGGAAGCGGCCACGCCGGCCGAGCGTCGTCGCCGTCGCCACCCACCGCTGCAAGCGCGCGCGCCGCCACCACCGCCCAAGGAGCACGGACACACGCGCCGACGCGGCGCGGAGGGTGGCGGCGATGACCTCGCGGTGGTA
>CAYTAE010000064.1:0-8085 GCA_964435655.1 uncultured Rhodospirillaceae bacterium | reverse complement strand
CTCGTCGTTCTTGTCGGCGAAGACCCCGCCAGCCAAGTTTACACCCGCAACAAAGCAAAACAGACGCTCGAAGCTGGCATGGTGTCCTTCAAACACGCCCTGCCCACGGACACCAGCCAGGCGGATTTGCTGGCACTTGTGGGCCAGCTAAACCACGACCCGGCCGTCCACGGTATCCTTGTGCAATTGCCGCTGCCCCCCCAGATCGACGCGAACGCCGTCCTGGACGCCATCGATCCGGAAAAAGACGTCGATGGCTTTCACGCCGTGAACATGGGCCGCCTGGTAACCGGGGGGGTCGGCATGGTCCCGTGCACACCCCTTGGCTGTCTCATGATGCTGAAAGACACCCTCGGCGATCTGAAGGGCAAACGGGCCCTTGTGCTTGGGCGCTCAAACATCGTCGGCAAGCCGATCGCCTTTCTTCTCCTACGTGAACATTGCACGGTGACCATCGCGCATTCGCGCACCCTTGACTTGGCCGATGAATGCCGTCGCGCCGACATCCTGATTGCCGCCATCGGCCAACCACAGATGGTGCCCGGCGACTGGATCAAGAAAGGGGCCACCGTCATCGATGTCGGCATCAACCGCATTGCCGGCGAAGAAGGAAAAACGAAACTCGTCGGAGATGTTGCTTTCGACGAAGCCATCACCGTCGCCGGCGCCATCACGCCGGTGCCAGGCGGCGTCGGGCCAATGACGATTGCCTGCCTGTTGCAAAACACCTTTACCGCTGCCTGCCGGCAGACCGGGCACGACCCGGAAGCCTTTTAGAAAACAGCCGATCAGGAGATAGCCGATGATGGCCTTGACCCTTGCCGCCCTGTTTTTCGTTGCCAGCCACGTGCTTCTTTCCAGCACGCCCCTGCGAACCCGCCTTGCACGACTGTTCGGGAAAACGGGCTTCCTTACAATTTACGTGCTCGTCTCGGTCCTTTCCCTCGGCTGGCTGATTGTCACCTTCTTCGACGCCCCCCGCGACGTTTTCTGGGAAGACCCGCTTTGGACGCGCGGGCTGCTGATGCTGGCCATGCCGATTGTCAGCGTCCTTCTCGTCACTGGCATAACCGCAAAAAACCCGACGATGGCGGTGGTCGGCAGGCCCCTGAAAGCCGACGAAATTCCCGGTATCTTTCGGGTGACGCGCCACCCGGTCATGTGGGCCCTGGCCATCTGGTCGGGCGGGCACATGCTGGCAAATGGGGATGCCGCCTCGCTGATTTTCTTTGGCGCGTTCCTGACGCTCTCTTTCGCCGGACCCTTCCTGATAGAACGCAAGAAGCGCGTGGAATGGGGAAGCGCCTGGGGCGCTTTCGCCGGGCAAAGCTCGGTTATTCCCTTCGCAGCAATTGTTCAGGGCCGCACGAAAGTAACCCTGGCTGAAATTGGCTGGGGGAAGATCTTATTCGGGCTGCTGCTTTACGCGGCCTTTATGCTTGGCCATCAATGGCTTTCCGGCGTGGCGCTGATGCAATTTTCGTAACGGCGAGGCGATCCCTAGCTCCGCTTTGCCGCCGCCAGACGAAGGCGCAGTGCGTTTAACTTGATAAATCCTTCGGCGTCGCGCTGATCGTACACATCGTCCGCCTCGAACGTCGCAATTTCGGGATCGTAAAGGCTCATCGGCGATTTTCTACCAACGACGCTTGCCGAACCCTTGTAAAGTTTCAGGCGTACCTCACCGGCAACATTCTTCTGACTTTCGTCAATCAGGGCCTGGATCATTTCGCGTTCGGGCGAAAACCAAAAGCCGTTATAGACAAGCTCGGCATAGCGCGGCATCAATTCGTCCTTCAAATGGGATGCGCCACGGTCAAGGGTCAGGCTTTCCATCGCCCGATGCGCGGCAATCAGAATTGTGCCGCCCGGTGTCTCGTAAACGCCCCGCGACTTCATGCCAACGAAACGGTTTTCGACAATATCAATGCGCCCGATTCCATGGGCGCCGGCAAGAACGTTTAACCGTTCCAGCAACGCCGCCGGGCTTAACGCTTTGCCATCGACGGCAACGGGATTGCCCGCCACAAAAGAAATTTCGACATAAACGGGTTTGTCCGGCGCGGCTTCTGGCGCAACCGTGCGCGTGAACATGCTTTCCTCGGCTTCGACCCAGGGGTCTTCCAGCATTTTTCCTTCGTAGGAAATGTGCAGCAAGTTTGCGTCCATCGAATAAGGCGGTTCGCCCTTCTTGTCTTTCTGGACGGCAATGCCATTGCGTTCCGCATATTCGACAAGTTTCGTCCGGGAATCCAAATCCCATTCACGCCAGGGCGCAATGACATGGATGTCCGGGTTGAGCGCGTAATAGGCCAGCTCAAACCGCACCTGGTCGTTGCCCTTCCCCGTCGCCCCATGGACGACGGCATCGGCCCCCGTCTTGGCGGCAATCGCGATTTGGCGTTTGGCAATCAAAGGCCGGGCGATCGACGTACCAAGCAGATAGAGGCCTTCGTAAAGGGCATTGGCCCGAAACATCGGAAACACATAGTCGCGAACAAATTCTTCCCGCAGATCTTCGATAAAAATTTCCTGAACGCCTGCCGCTTCCGCTTTCGCTTTCGCCTCGGCAAGCTCGTCTCCCTGGCCCAAATCCGCCGTGAACGTTACAACCTCGCAACCGTAATTTTCTTTCAGCCAGCGCAGGATGACGGCGGTATCCAATCCACCGGAATACGCAAGGACCGCTTTTTTTATCTTCTTAGTCATCGTGCACATCCTTTTCCCGAACGTCGGTCTGCATCTTGTTCCCGCCCTTGGACTGGCGCTGGCTTTCCGATTTTAACTGGCCACAAGCGGCCGAGATATCCTGCCCCCTGGGCGTACGCACCGGCGAAGCATAACCCGCCTGGTTTACGACGTCTGCAAAGGCCGCAATGACGTCAGCGTCGGCGCATTCATACGCCACTCCCGGCCATGGGTTGAAGGGGATTAAATTGACCTTGGCCGGAATGCCTTCAATTAATTTTATCAGGCGCCGCGCGTCTGTGAGCGAATCATTCACCCCCTTCAGCATGGCATATTCAAACGTAATACGCCGCGAATTTGCCGCGCGCGGATAAGAGCGGCACGCCGCCAGCAATTCCGCCAACGGGTATTTCCGGTTTAGCGGCACAAGCCCGTCGCGCACGTCATCCGTCGTTGCATGAAGAGAAATCGCGAGGTTCACATCCAGATCCAGGCCGACGCGTTCGATCATCGGCACGACGCCGGCCGTAGACAGCGTAATCCGCCGCTTTGACAACGCGATGCCTGCCGGGTCCGTCAGGATGCGAATGGCGGCAGCGACGTTCTCATAATTGTAAAGCGGCTCACCCATCCCCATGAAGACGACGTTGGAAATGCGCCGTGCCTCTGTCGGTGTCGGCCATTCTTCGAAGTGATCCCTGGCGATCAACATCTGGCCGACGATTTCACCCGGCGAGAGATTACGAACCAGTTGCTGGGTACCGGTGTGACAGAACCGGCAATTCAGCGTGCAGCCAATCTGAGACGAAATGCAAAGCGTGCCGCGATCCGCTTCTGGAATGTGGACGGTTTCGATCTCGTCCCCGGAGCCAAGGGCAAGCAGCCATTTCCGCGTGCCGTCCTTTGAAACCTGAAGCTGTTTTATCTCTGGCCGGCTCACCCGGTGCGTTTCGCCAAGCCGGGCGCGAAGCTGCTTGTTGAACGTCGTCATGTCGGGAAAGCGCGTCGCGCCACGGTAATAGATCCAGTGCCAAAGCTGCTTGACCCGATAGGGCGTTTCGCCAAGGTCGCGGAAAAGCTCCGCAAGCTCTTCGCGGCTTAAACCGACGAAATCGATGCGTTCCGCCGCACGTGAAGGTGGCGGGACCGCAGCCGACCCGATGTCAATTTTACCTTCCATGCTTAACCTTCTATGCCCGCCTGCCATAAGAGCCCGTGTGACGGTGGCTGATGACGGCGAAAATTCTAGAAACGCAATGCGTTCCTTCGAAAGCCCGGCCCCTTATTCGACGCCGCAGGCAAGACCGATGGCACGCCTTGAAGCCGTAAACCCTGCAAGCGAATAGCTGTCCGTCGTCTTGGTGCCTCTTTTCGACGTGCCGACAACAACCATGCGGCTGCCCTTCCGCATGGCGGCAACAAAAGCCCGATCCATGGCCGCATCCTGGGTCCAGGCCATGTCGCCCTCGGTAAAGAGCCGAAACTGCGTCTCGCCATCAATGGTGACGACCACCTCGGTCGCGCCTTTAAAGTTATAGCCTGCCTGAAAACTCACGACGTCCTTGGTTTTCGTAGCTGGGCGGTGAGTCACCAAAATAAAGACCTCGCCCCGACGGGTGTAATTGCCTTTCTCCGTCATCGGCGAAGAGGCGATGTAGCAGACTTTTGCGCCGTCTTCCTTGTAGTAATACGCGTTCCAGTGCTTGAACCCGCCAAGGGACTTAATCTCGTCCGCCCGGGCCGCCCCAGACAAAGCAGCAGCCGACAAGACCAGGCCTGCAAAAAGAAGGCCCAGCGTTCGAAAAAGATCCGCGCGATCCCACGCGCCCCACCGCCGCGCTGCCTGCCGCCTCCAGCGTGGATCCGGATTTTGCACCACTTTGCTTCGCATTGCTTTTTTCGCCTCGCCTTTCTTCATCGCGCCGCTTCGGGTATGAAAGCACCCCCGGCACCTTGCGCCGGAAGACGCCGTTCATGTCATACGAGATCGAACCGGGAAAACCAAGATGCAAGCCATCCTTTGCCAGCAATGGGGTCCACCAGAGGCACTGCGCCTCGAAGACATCGCGCCACCGGCGCTGTCTCCTACGGGGGTTCGCATTCGTGTGGCGGCAGCAGGAATAAATTTCGCCGATTTGTTGCTGATTGCCGGCAAATATCAGGAAAAACCCGCCTTCCCCTTCACCCCCGGCCTTGAGATTGCCGGCACCATCATGGAATGCGGCAAAGCGGTGCAAGCATTTTCCAAAGGCCAGCGGGTCATGGCCGTCGTCGGCCACGGCGGGTTTGCCGAAGAGGCAGTCGCCGAGGCCACCGCCGTTTTCCCGATCCCTGACCAGATGCCTTTCCCCATTGCGGCGGGGTTTCCCGTCGCATATGGCACGTCCCATGGTGCCCTTGCCTGGCGGGCAGCGCTGCAACCGGGCGAAACGTTGTTGGTTCATGGGGCTGCAGGCGGTGTCGGCCTGACCGCCGTCGAGATCGGCAAGGCGATGGGCGCGCGCGTCATCGCCACCGCCAGCACCGCAGCAAAGCTGGAACTTGCCGTCGCTCATGGTGCCGATGACGGCATCAATTCGCGCACAGAAGACATTCGCACGCGCGTTAAAGAATTAACCGATGGCCGGGGGGTCGACGTCGTATACGACCCCGTTGGCGGCGCGATTTTCGATGCCTCCTTGCGCGTCACCGCCTGGGGCGGGCGCATCCTTGTGATCGGCTTTGCCAGCGGCGACGTGCCGCAAATTCCGGCCAATGTGCTGCTTGTCAAAAATGTCACCGTTCATGGCCATGTCTGGGGAAGTTACGTCACGCACACCCCGGCGCGTGTTCAAGACTCGTTCAAAACCCTGCTTCGCTGGTGGGAGGAAGACCGACTGAAACCCCATGTTTCAAAAACCCTGCCCCTGGAAGCGGCGGGCGAGGCCTTGAATTTACTGAAAACGCGGCAGGCCACCGGCAAGGTCGTGCTGATCCCAAAGGCCGAATAAGGCAGCCCAAGGGCGGCGTTGACAGGGTTGCGCACGCGACCTATCAACATAAGGAACGCGGACAATGCGCACGCAAAGCCGCGCGCGAGGGAAAGGACGGCGATGTCTTCGAAGGTCTATGCGGACGCAAAAGCGGCCCTCGATGGGCTTCTCTTCGACGATATGACAATCCTGGCCGGTGGCTTTGGCCTCTGCGGCATTCCGGAATCCCTGATCGTCGCAATCCGAGATTCGGGTGTGAAAGGACTGACCGTCGTCAGCAACAATTGCGGGGTTGACGGCTTTGGCCTCGGCATTCTTTTAGAAACCCGTCAGATTCGCAAAATGATTTCTTCCTATGTCGGCGAAAACAAGTTGTTTGAGAAGCTTTACCTGGACGGCGAACTGGAACTTGAATTCGCCCCCCAAGGCACCCTGGCCGAACGCATCCGCGCCGGCGGCGCCGGCATTCCCGCCTTCTTCACGAAGACCGGCTTTGGCACGGTGATCGCCGAGGGCAAGGAAACGCGCGAATTCGATGGCGAAAATTATGTCATGGAACGCGGCATTTTCGGCGATCTGGCCATCGTCAAAGCCTGGACCGGGGACAGCGAGGGCAATCTTCTCTATCGCAAGACGGCGCGCAATTTTAATCCGATGATGGCGACGGCGGCCACGGCCTGCGTTGCCGAAGTCGAGCACCTTGTCACGCCATCTGAACTCGACCCGGACCAGATCCACACGCCCGGCATTTTCGTTCAGCGAATCCTCAAAGGTGCGCATTTCGAAAAACGGATCGAACGGCGAACGACGCGGCCCCGTCCGGAAACCACGGCTTAAAGGAGAAGGCAAATGCCCTGGTCACGCGATGAAATGGCCCAGCGCGCCGCAAAGGAACTTCAGGACGGCTATTACGTCAATCTTGGAATCGGCATGCCGACCCTGGTGGCGAATTTCATTCCACAAGGCGTCACGGTTACTCTGCAAAGTGAAAACGGCATGCTTGGCATGGGGCCCTTCCCCTATGAGGGCGAAGAAGACCCGGACCTTATCAACGCCGGCAAACAGACCATCACGGAACTTGAAAGCAGCAGTTATTTCGACAGTGCCGCGTCTTTCGGCATGATTCGCGGCGGCCATATCGACCTTTCGATTCTAGGCGCCATGCAGGTTGCTGAGAACGGCGATCTTGCCAATTGGATGATCCCGGGCAAGATGGTGAAGGGCATGGGGGGCGCAATGGATCTTGTCGCCGGCGTCAAAAAAGTCGTCGTCATGATGGATCACAACGCCAAGGACGGCGCACCAAAGCTGTTGAAGACCTGTATCTTGCCACTAACGGGCGCACGCGTTGTCAACATGGTGATTACCGATCTTGGCGTTTTTCGAATTGAAAAAGACGGCATGCAGCTTACCGAGCTGGCACCGGAAATCTGTGTCGAAGAAATCCGCAAGCGGACGGAAGCCACCTTTACCCTTGCCGAAGGTCTCTAGGCTACTTCGCTGAACGCGCCTAACGCCTCTGGCCGAGGGGTGCAGCCCGAAAAAGATGCACTTCAATTTCCTGCCAGACACCGCCGGTCACATAAGGATCGGAGCCAAGCCAGGCATCCAGTTCCTCGCGGGATGGAAATTCGACGATGCAGCAGGAACCAACCATCTTGCCTTCGTCATCAAGCACAGCACCACCTTCAAGCATCTCGCCGGCGGCATGCATCTTCTTGACGCCTTCAAGATGTGCGTCACGGGCTTTCATGCGACGGTCCAACGCGTCTGCATCTTTCCCATCCCTGGCGATAATCAAAAATTGCATGGGGATTCCTCCAACTCACGCGCTACCAAGCCTTTCGCTAAGTATTGCATTTCCGGCTTTCTCTGACGAGCTTGCAGCATTGCTGTGCAGCGCCGGGAATGCAAAATTGACACAATGGGAAAAGAATTTGGCCTGATGAAGCCCCGCGTGCCGCTTTCTTCGGCCGCTCAGGGGGCCCTTTGGATGGTGACGGCGGCTTTTGCCTTCGCCATCCTTATCGGACTTATCCGCTATATCGCCGAAGAACACGCCACCCATCCTTTCCAGATTGCATTTTTTCGTAATTTCTTCGGGCTTCTGTTCATGTTGCCATGGCTTTTCCGCGCCGGGGTCCGGGTTCTCCACACCCAACGCATCAGCCTGCACATGATACGAAGCCTGGTCGGGCTGATCGCGATGCTGACCTGGTTTACGGCCATCACCTGGATGCCCCTTGCCGAAGCCGTTGCCCTAAGCTTCACGGTGCCGCTTTTCGCCACCGCTGCCGCCCCTTTCTTTCTTGGCGAGAGCGTCGGCTGGCGTCGGTGGAGCGCAACCCTGGTCGGCTTCCTCGGCGCCATGCTACTGCTTCAACCCGGCAACGCCATGCTTGCACCCGCCGCCGGGCTTGTCCTT
>CAYTAE010000063.1:0-8157 GCA_964435655.1 uncultured Rhodospirillaceae bacterium | reverse complement strand
AAGATTTGCTGGACCGTTACGCCAATCGCTGGGGCGGCCGCATCGCACCGATCTATGAGGAATGCGCCTATTAAAGAGGCGTGGTCACGCGCGCCTTATTGGGTCGCCGTGCCGCCGACCGTCAACCGGTCGACCAACAGGCTTGGCTGACCGACGCCGACGGGCACGCCCTGGCCTTCCTTGCCGCAGGTGCCGATGCCGGGGTCAAGTTTTAAGTCATTGCCGATCTTTGAAACCTGGGTCAGCACGTCGGGGCCGTTGCCGATCAACGTCGCGCCCTTGACCGGTGCCGTGATGCGGCCGTCTTCGATCAGATAGGCCTCGGTCGCTGAAAAAACGAATTTGCCCGATGTGATGTCCACCTGGCCGCCACCGAAATTGACAGCAAAAAGACCTTTTTTTACCGAACGGAGAATGGCCTCCGGGGGCGTGGTGCCGGCCAGCATGTAAGTGTTTGTCATGCGCGGCATGGGTTGGTGGGCAAAGCTTTCCCGTCGCCCATTGCCGGTGGGTTTCACGCCCATCAGGCGGGCGTTTTGACGGTCCTGCATGTAGCCTTTGAGGATGCCGTCCTCGATCAGAACGGTGCGTTCGGTGGGCGTGCCTTCGTCATCGATGGTCAGCGATCCGCGCCGCTTCGCGATGGTGCCGTCGTCCACAATGGTGACGCCTTCTCTGGCGACGCGCTTGCCGATCAGGCCGGAAAAGGCAGACGTTTTCTTGCGGTTGAAATCGCCTTCAAGGCCGTGGCCGATGGCCTCGTGCAGAAGGATGCCGGGCCAGCCGGGCCCCAGAACCACCGGCATTTCGCCGGCAGGTGCCGGGACGGACTCCAGGTTCACCAGCGCCTGACGCAGGGCTTCGTCTACATGGGGCTGCCAGTTTTTCGGGTCGATCCAGGCATCATAGGTGCTTCGGCCGCCGACGCCGTAACTTCCGGCCTCCATGCGATCGCCCTTGCCGACAACGACGGACAGGTTCAGGCGCACAAGGGGGCGCAAATCATGGGCGCGCTCGCCGTCGGCGCGCAAGATCTGGATGGCCTGCCATTCGCCGGTAAGCGAAACCGTGACCTGGCGAACGCGCGGATCTTTCTGGCGGGCATAGGCATCGATGGCGGCCAGGACGCGCAGTTTGTCCTCAAACGCGACATCGTCCAGGGGATTGTGATCGGCATAGAAATGCTGATTGGTGCCCAATGGCGCCGCCATCAGGCTGCCGCCATGGCCCTCGCGAACCGCGCGCACCGTTTGCGCGGCGCGGCGCAGCGTCTTTTCGTCAAGATGGGACGCGTGGGCGTAGCCAACGGCTTCACCGGCAATCGCGCGCAGTCCGAAACCATGGGAGGAATCAAAGCTCGCGCTTTTTAATTTGCCATCATCAAAGACAAGGCTTTCCGATTGCCGGAATTCCAGAAAAAGCTCGCCGTCATCGGCCCCGGCGACGGCGTCGTCGACAATCCGCTCGACGCGGTTCCGGTCCAGCCCCGTGCGCGTGAAAAACAGGTCATCCGTTGTGGCGAAATCGGATGCGGGCAGATCGGACAAGCTGGGCCTCCATTCTTCTTTCCAGATATGTGCTGAAGCTATGTATGTCGTTACCTTACCACACCTGCTGGTCATGGGCGCCTGTGAACGGCCAGCCCTCCGGGTCCGCGTCCGCAGAAAGGGTGGTGGGGGCCGGCCATGTCGGGGCCGTTTTGTCGTTTTGTGGGGCTTGGACCGCCCGCAATGCCTTTAAACCCGCCAAAAACCGGCATTGTTTTACGGGCACGGCGACTCCATGGTTCTTCCGAACAGCCCCTCGGCTTCCGATCCGGTTGTTTGGAATTCAACTAAGGAGAAGGCGCGATTGAATCCGTAAATTTTTTGTCTTTTCAAAGGCGTTAGCCGGGCGATTTTCTTTGCGCCGTCGCTAGAAAATACTTTTTCCGTCAGGCGTTCTTATGATAAGGACTTATAGCCATAATGATTGTAAGTTATAGTGGTATATATAAGAAGAAGTCGCGCCATATGGGGGTAGGTGCCACGGTCGGCTCCTTGGCTTTTATGGCGCGGTCAGATTTTTCGTATCGTTTTAGGGTATGCCGTTTCAGGGCGGCGGTTTTGTTCTTTCGGGATTTACCAATTTTACCAGTTGTAAGGGGGGGCTGAGGCCCATGGCTTTCGGTCGGCGACTTTTCTATCTTGTAGCGTTTGTGATTCTTGGTTTTGGTGCGAATACCGCCGCAATGGCGGATCAGCCGAAACCCTGGCAGCTTGGATTTCAAGATGCCGTGACTCCGGTCATGGAGCAGATGAACGATTTCCACAATTTGCTGCTGGTCATCACCACGGCGATCACAATTTTCGTTTTCGTTTTGCTTGGTTACGTCCTTTATCGCTTCAGTGCGAAGCGCAACCCGGTTCCTTCAAAGGTTGCTCACAACACGCCGGTCGAAGTGATCTGGACGTTGGTCCCCATTCTTATCCTGATTGTCATCGCGATCCCGTCCTTCCGTCTGCTGTATTTCTCAGACCGGGTGGAAAACGCTGACATTACGATCAAAGCGATCGGACATCAGTGGTATTGGTCCTATGTTTACCCGGATGCGGACGACCTCACTTTTGATTCCTTCATGGTGGAGGAAGAAGATCTTGAAGAAGGGCAACCGCAGTTGCTTGCGACCGACAGCGCGGTTGTGGTGCCCGTTAACAAGACCATTCGTGTGCTTGTGACCGCGACGGACGTGATCCATGCCTGGGCCGTGCCTGCCTTTGGCGTCAAGATTGACGGTTATCCGGGACGGTTGAACGAGACCTGGTTTCGCGCCGAGAAGGAAGGCACCTATTACGGGCAGTGTTCGGAACTTTGCGGCACAAATCACGGCATGATGCCAATCACGGTGAAGGTCGTCTCGCAACAGGCCTATGAGGCCTGGCTTAAAGAGGCGAAAGAAGAATACGCAATCAATGATACCGCCGATCGCGAATCTCGCGTCGCGCGGATCAACGTCCAGCAATAGCATTAGGATTGGAGAACGCAGGCCATGAGCGAGGGTGCTGTTACGGCTGAGGAATTACGCTATCGCACAGGATGGCGGCGTTGGGTCTATTCAACAAACCACAAAGACATCGGAACCATGTACCTGATTTTGGCGGGTATCATGGGCCTCGTTGGGGCGGCGGCGTCCATCCTGTTTCGGATGGAGCTGCAGGAACCGGGTCTTCAGTTTGTGTCGGATGGGCACGTCTTTAATACGCTGATCACGGCCCATGGGCTGCTCATGGTCTTCTTTTTGATCATGCCTGGTTTCATCGGCGGGTTTGCCAACTGGATGGTGCCGTTGATGATCGGCGCGCCGGACATGGCGTTCCCCAGGATGAACAATGTCAGCTTCTGGCTGTTGGTGGGTGCGGCGATCATGCTGGTGAGCTCGCTGTTTGTAAGCGGTGGGCCCGGCGATGGTGTTGGCACCGGCTGGACCGTTTATCCGCCCTTGAGTTCAAGCGTCGGCCATGCGGGTCCGGGGGTCGATATGGCGATCTTCAGCCTGCATCTTGCCGGTGCGTCTTCGATCCTGGGCGCGATCAACTTCATCACGACGATCTTCAACATGCGTGCACCGGGCATGACGCTGCATCGGATGCCCCTGTTTGTCTGGTCGATCCTGGTGACGGCCTTTCTGCTGTTGCTTTCGCTGCCGGTTTTGGCGGGCGCCATTACGATGCTTCTGACGGACCGCAATTTCGGCACGACCTTTTTCGAGGCGGCCGGCGGCGGGGATCCGATTCTCTTCCAGCATCTGTTCTGGTTCTTTGGCCATCCCGAGGTCTACGTCCTGATCCTGCCGGCGTTCGGTGTGATCAGCCAGGTCATCTCGACCTTCTCGAAGAAGCCGATTTTCGGCTATCTCGGCATGGCCTATGCGATGATTGCCATCGGCGTTGTTGGGTTCATCGTCTGGGCACATCACATGTATACGGTGGGTTTGGATGTTGATACGCGGGCCTATTTCCTTGCGGCGACTCTGGTGATTGCGGTGCCAACCGGCATTAAAATCTTCAGCTGGATTGCCACAATGTGGGGCGGCTCGATTACCTTTTCGACGCCGATGCTGTTTGCCGTTGGTCTGATCTTCCTCTTTACCCTTGGTGGGGTGACAGGGGTCGTGCTGGCAAATCCAGGCGTGGATATTCCGCTGCACGATACCTATTACGTCGTGGCGCATTTCCATTACACGATGTCGATGGGCGCGTTGTTTGGTCTGTTCTCCGGCTTCTATTACTGGCTGGGCAAGATGAGCGGCCGGCAATATTCGGAATGCCTCGGCAAGCTGCATTTCTGGATCACCTTTATCGGTGTGAACATCATTTTCTTCCCGCAGCATTTTCTGGGCCTGGCGGGCATGCCGCGACGCATTCCCGATTACCCAGAGGCCTATGCCGGCTGGAACATGGTGTCCTCCTTTGGTGCCTATTTCACCGCCATCGGGACGCTGGTGTTCCTCTACATGCTTTTCCGGGCGTTCACCTCGGGTGAGAAAGCTGCAGACAATCCGTGGGGCGAAGGTGCAACAACGCTGGAGTGGACGGTCACATCGCCGCCGCCCTGGCACTCTTTCGATGAACTGCCGCGAATCCGCTAGGCACGGGTTGCGCGCAGGTCACGGGTCTTAGGAGTTTCGCGTGTCGGAAGGTTCGATTGATACCACGACGATGCCTGGGGAAGCCGTCTTTGCGGGCGATTCCCGCGCTCAGGACTTTTTCCAACTCCTGAAACCGCGGGTGATGTCCCTGGTCCTCTTCACCGGGGTTGTCGGTCTGTTGCTTGCACCGGGAAGCCTTCATCCGGTGCTGGCGGGGATAGCGCTTCTCTGCATTGCCGTTGCGGCGGGTGCGTCCGGTGCGATCAACATGTGGTATGACCGGGACATTGACGCCAAGATGCAACGGACCTGTACGCGGCCGTTGCCTGCGGGACGCATTGTTCCGGACGAGGCGTTGAGCTTTGGCGTCGTGCTGGCGCTGGGTTCTGTCACCATGATGGGGCTGATGGTCAATTGGGTGGCGGGGGCTCTTCTCGCGCTGACCATCGGCTTCTACGTTTTCGTCTATACGATGTGGTTAAAGCGGCGGACGCCTCAGAACATCGTCATCGGCGGCGCTGCAGGCGCCTTTCCGCCGATGGTTGGCTGGGCGGCTGTGACAGGCGACATAAGCCTTGGCCCGATCGTGCTTTTTGCCATTATCTTCCTGTGGACGCCGCCGCATTTTTGGGCGCTTGCCCTTTACCGTCGCGGCGATTATGCGAAGGCAGGCGTGCCGATGCTGCCCGTGGTGGCAGGTGCGCGTGCGACCCGCAGGCAGATTTTGATTTACACCTTTCTCCTTGTTCCGACGACGTTGGTTCCTTTCTTTATCGGCCTTGCGGGCATCTTTTATGAAAGCGTTGCGGCCCTTCTCGGGGTCGTTTTCCTGGTGGCAGCTTTTCGCGTGTGGTTCGACAAAACGGACCGTTCGGCGCGGCAGATGTTTGCTTTTTCGATTCTCTATCTTTTTCTCCTGTTCGCCGCGCTGCTGGTGGACCGGGGAATTCAATTGGTAGCCTAGGGTGACGGCGGTGGTTTTAAACGACGACAGGAAGAAAAATTTGCGAACGAAGAATCTGGTTCTTCTTGCCGTTTTGATTGGTTTTGTGGGGCTGGTTTACGTTGCGTCGGTTGTTCGCATGGGGGCGCAGGGGTGACCGGTTCAAGGAAAAATCAGACAATTCTGGCGGGCCTCGTGGTTCTCGTTGGGGGCATGACGGCGCTTAGTTTTGCGTCCGTGCCGCTTTATCGCCTGTTCTGTCAGGTGACGGGCTATGGGGGCACACCGCAAATTGCCGAAATCCATCCGGACGCGATTGGCAAGCGTGAAATCACCGTTCGCTTTAATTCGGATGTTGATCCCAAACTGCCCTGGGCCTTTCAGCCGTCGCAAAAGGCGGTCACGGTCAAAATTGGCGAGGAGAAGCTGGCATTTTTCCAGGCGACAAATCGCTCGGACAAGCCGGTTGTCGGCACGGCCACCTTTAACGTGACGCCGTTAAAGGCGGGCCTTTATTTCAATAAGATTCAATGTTTCTGTTTCGACGAACAACGGCTTAATCCGGGCGAGAGCGCGGAGATGCCGGTTTCTTTCTTTATCGATCCGGATATCTTGAAGGATCCAAACCTGAACGATGTCCAGACAATCACCCTTTCCTATACGTTTTTCCGCTCCTTAAGTGCGCGTGACGAAGAAGAAGGCGACGGCGGGCTTGTCCGCATGGCGGCTTCGACGTTTCAGGCGTTGCAGGGACAAAAGGAAGGAAACGCGTTGCAAAGAATTTCGGGCACCTTGGAAGGAAGTCTAAATGAGTAACAGTCACACCGCAGCCCATCCGCATCCCTATCATTTGGTAGACCCAAGCCCGTGGCCGTTTGTTGGGGCCGTGGCGGCGTTTGTAACCTTCGTCGGGGTGGTTTATTTCATGCACAGCAGCGACCGCATGCTTGTGGATGCGACCGCCATGATCCTGGGTGTTGTCGGCATTCTTTACACGATGACGCGCTGGTTCGCGGACATTACGAAGGAAGGCGAACATCAGGGGCATCACAACCCGGTCGTACAGATTGGGCTGCGCTTTGGCATGGCGCTTTTCATCATGTCGGAAGTGCTTTTCTTTGCGGCGTTCTTCTGGGCGTATTTCAACGCGTCTCTGTTCCCCACGGAACAGATCGGCGGCGTTTGGCCACCAAACGGGATGCAGGTTTTTGACCCCTGGCATATCCCGTTGATCAATACGGTCATCCTGCTGACGTCCGGCCTGACGGTTACGATTGCCCATCATGGGTTGCGTCATGGCAACCGGGGGCAGTTGATTGGCTGGCTCGCGATCACGGTCCTGCTCGGCATCACTTTTACGGGTTTTCAGGCCTATGAATATCTTCATGCGCCTTTCCGGTTCATCGATGGGGTCTATCCCTCGACCTTCTTCATGGCGACCGGGTTTCACGGGTTTCATGTGATTGTCGGCACGATTTTCCTCACCGTGATGCTGTTCCGCGCCATTGCCGGGCATTTCAAGCCAGAGCATCATTTCGGCTTCGAGGCGGCGTCCTGGTATTGGCACTTTGTTGACGTGGTGTGGCTGTTCCTGTTCGTCTGCGTTTACTGGTTGCCGACAACGTAAGCGAGGCAAAGCCATACGAATGGAGAAAAATTCCACCAAGAATGTTTCTCCCATTCGCGCTGGTATTGCGGGGCGCTGCCCCGCTTGCGGGCAAGGCAAACTCTTTCAAGGTTATCTAAAGGTCGCGGGCCGATGTTCGGTCTGCGACCTTGATCTTTCTGAATATGAAAACGCCGATGGTCCGGCCGTTTTCGCCATCCTCCTGCTTGGCTTTCTTGTCGTCGGACTGGCGTTGTTTGTCGAAGTCCGATACCAGCCGCCTTTCTGGCTGCATGGGCTTCTTTGGGGGCCGTTTGTCCTGCTGAGCGTTTATCTGATGCTGCCACGCCTGAAAGGCTGGCTTATCGGCGCCAGCTACAAATACCGGTCCCATCATCGGGGTGAGGCACTCTGAAGATGATCGCCTTTCGACCGACCCTATGGCCGACGCTGCTGACCATCCCGGCGGTTCTGGTGCTGCTTGCCTTGGGAAGCTGGCAGTTGGACCGCCTTCAGTGGAAGCGGGCCGTCATCGCCGAGATGGAAACGAACCTTGCCCGGCCGCCGCTTCTTCTGCCGGCTTCGATTGTCGATCCGAAGGGTTTTGCCTTTCGCCGCGTTCACGTCACGGGTCGCTTTCTTCATGACCGGGAAATGCATTTAGAAATCCGCGTTCGCCATGGTCGGCCGGGCGTTGAGGTCATCACGCCGCTCCGGCGCGAAGACGGCAGCGTCATTATGGTCAATCGCGGTTGGGTGCCGATGGACCGGAAAAAACCCGAAAGTCGCCCGGCCAGTCTTGCCGCCGGTGTCGTGACGGTGGCAGGTGTGCTTCACCTGGACCGGCCAAAGGGCGAATTTACGCCAGAGAATGTGCCCGAGGAAGGGGTGTGGTTTCATGTGGATTTGGCAGAGATGGCCCGCTTTGCCGGGGAAGATCGCGTGCTGCCCGTTCTTCTGGAGGCAACCATTTCCGCAATG
>CAYTAE010000062.1:0-8215 GCA_964435655.1 uncultured Rhodospirillaceae bacterium | reverse complement strand
CAGCTCCAGCTTTCACGCAGACGTTCTGCCAATGGATAACCCATGCGAACCGTAAAGCCGATTTGGTCAAGCTGGAACGAACTGAAATCTTCTTCGTCAAACGAACGCCGGAAAATCTCGAAGCCGCCGCTCAACTCTTTACCAAAGAAGTAGGGTTCTGTGAAACTGAGACTTTGTTCCTGTTGCCTTTCGGCAATGTTGAGCGCGAGGGCCAGGGTCTGTCCCTTCCCCAGAAGGTTTCGCTCGGTAATCCCTAGTTCTACAAGGGCACCGGCCGTTGTTGAAAAACCAATACCAACACTGAAATCCCCCGTGGATTTTTCTTCCACATCGACATTGACATTCGTCGTATCTGATTCGTTCCCTGGTTCCTTCGTTACTTCAACAGTTTCAAAATAATCCAGGGTCTGAAGGCGTTGTTTGGAGCGATTCATTTTCGCCGCGTTAAATGCATCGCCTTCCGCAAAACGCATTTCTCTTCGAATCACGTGATCAACGGTTCGTTCGTTCCCACGAATGTTGATGCGATCTACATAAACGCGTTCACCTTCCTTGATATGGTAGGTGACTTTCACTTTTTTAGTCTTGAAATCGCGATCAACAATCGGTCGAACGTCCACAAAGGCATAACCAAGCACGCCCAGCTCATCGGTTATCCGATCAACCGTGTCATCCACCTTGTCAGAGTTGTACCACCCATCTTCAAGGGTCGTGACTTCATTGCGCAGAAGATTTGCATCAAATCTTTGCAACTCATTGCGAATTGCAACCTGCCCGAAATGGAATCGCTTTCCTTCATCAATCGTAAAAGTTATGAAAAAGGCTTCTCGATCCGGGGTAATCTCGGCAACGGCGGAAACAACTACGAATTCCGCATAACCGTTCCTCATATAAAAGCGTCGCAAAAGTTCACGGTCAAATGTCAGCCTGTCCGGATCGTATGTGTCGTCTTGTGCCCAGAACCGATACCACTGCCATATGCGGCTTATCACAACGTTGCGCAGTTCGTTGTCCGAGAATATTTTATTACCGACGAAACTAATTCGACGGATACCGGCGACCGGGCCTTCCGTGATTTGATAAACCAGCGTTATGCGATTTTCCTGATGTTGAATAATACTTGGCGCAACCGTTGCTGCAAAATAACCGCGGCGACGGTAAAGCGTAAGGATGCGTTGGACGTCGTTTTGTACCTTTGTTCGGGAATAAACGGAAAGCGCCTTTAACTGCGCTTCTTCCTCAAAGCTTTCGTCCTCAATTTCATCATTCCCCTCAAAAACGACATCGCTGATGATGGGGTTTTCGACAACCTGAACGATTAACGCATTGCCTTCTCTCTGGATCTTAATATCAGCGAAGAGTCCCGTGGCGAAGAGGGCTTTTAACGACTGATCCACTCGTGTGGCATCGTAGCTGTCGCCCGCGCGGATAAGCATGTAGGAGTGGACGGTTTCCGGCTCGATTCGCTGGGTGCCCTCAATCCTTACCTGCTCGATCATCTCGCCGACCTGAAAATCTTGCGCCGACACCGAGGCATTAAAGAACAACAGCGCAAACAGCGTTGCGACAATGCACATCCACGACTTCCAGCGAATAGCCTGTTGCCAATACATCAAGAGAAAAACCCTCGGAAATAGTCCGCCACAGGAAGGCGGGCCAGATCATTCCAGGTGGCGAAAACCATCAAGGTCAGAACCAGGGCAAGACCGAGACGAAACCCAATCTCCCTCAATTTCGCGCTTGGTGGCCTGCCTGTCATGGCCTCAATCCCATAAAAGAAGAGATGCCCACCATCCAGCAGGGGAATCGGAAAAATGTTAATCAGTCCTAAATTGATGGAAAGGATGGCCATAAACCAAAGCAGCGTTGCAAAACCACCCTGGGCCGCTTCGCCGGACATTTGTGCAATGCCAATCGGACCGCTTAATTCATCGGCTTCGCGCGTTCCAGAAATCATCTGACCGAGGGCTTTTAGCGTTAGCCCTGTGAAAGCCACCGTCTCTTTCGTTCCTTCCCAAAGCGCTGTTCCAGGATCTCGGCGAAGATAGCTCATGCCGGCGCTGCGGATTCCTAAACGGGAAACCTTCTGAACATGCCCAAAACGATTCGTGATCTCGATCCGTTCGGGCGTTGCAACAACCGTAACTTCTCCACCATTCCGCGCGACGACGATTTCCAGCGGCGAACCGGTGTTCAGGCCAACAACCTGTTTAATATCCTCAAAACGATTGATCGAAGAACCATCAATCCGCAGCACAACGTCGCCAGGGTGCAGGCCTGCCGCTTCGGCAGCACTGCCGGCTTGAACCTCTCCGATATCAGGCGCGGTGTAGGGCTGCCCAAAAGTAGAAAAAAGAATGGCAAACGCCAAAATCGCAAACAAGAAATTGGCAATTGGCCCCGCAGCAACAACGGCAGCACGCTGGCGCAGCCGCTTGTGGACGAAGGAAAGCCTTCTTTCTTCGTCCGAGAGCGAGGCTTTGTCGACCTCGTCTTCAAGGTCCATCTCACCAAACATCTTCACATAGCCGCCCAGTGGCAGCACACTGAACTTCCAGCGTGTTCCCACCTTGTCGTTCCATCCAAACAGCTCGGGACCAAAACCTATGGAAAAGGTTTCGATGCGCACACCATTATAGCGCGCAACCAGGTAGTGCCCCATTTCATGGACAAAAACGAGCACCGTGAGAATGAAAAGGAACGGGATCACATAATCCCATATTCCAATAAAAAACTCGATCACGGCATTCGATTCCCGGTTGGTTCCTGACAGATAACTGATAAAGGCCCTGTGACTAGACTAATTCTGAAGCATGTCGCCTGGCGCTGGCATCCATTTCAAAGACATCCTCCAACGTATGGAGCTCCGGGGCCACCAAGCGCTCCAGCGTTTCTTCAACAACGCGTGCAATATCCAGAAAGCCAATCTTGCCGGCAAGAAAGCCTGCAACGGCAACCTCGTTTGCAGCGTTCAGGATTGTAGGTGCGCCCCCGCCGCTTTGCAAGGACTGGCGGGCAAGCCGGAGCGCTGGGAATCTATCTGAATCAGGGGCTTCAAAGGTAAGCTGGCCAATTTCACCAAGGTCAAGCCGGGGCGAAGGTGCCGAGATTCGTTCTGGCCAACCCAGCGCATAGGCAATCGGCGTACGCATATCTGGCATGCCGAGCTGCGCCAGTACAGAACCATCGGCATAGGACACCATGCTGTGGATCACCGATTGCGGGTGAACCAGAATATCGATCTGATCCTTTTTTACCGGAAACAAATAAAAGGCCTCAATAAGCTCCAGCCCTTTGTTCATCATCGTTGCTGAATCCACGGAAATTTTTGCGCCCATGTCCCAGTTTGGATGCGCAACCGCCTGCTTTGGCGTGACTTTCGACATTGCCTTGTAGGAAAGTTCTCGAAAAGGGCCCCCGGAAGCCGTCAGCGTGATCTTCTCGATCGCCTCGACATGATCTACGTCCAGAACCTGAAAGATTGCATTGTGCTCTGAATCAACCGGCAACAGGGTGGCGCCACTTTTTCGAATCTCGGCCAGCATCAGATCCCCGGCGCAAACGAGACATTCCTTATTGGCAAGACCGACAATGCCGCCGTAGCGAATAGCTGCAAGCGTAGGCGCAAGCCCGGCCGCACCAACGATGGCGGCCATCACCCAATCCGCCGACCGCGTTGCCGCATCAACAAGTGCCTCCTTGCCAGCTGCCACTTCGATGTCCGTCCCGGAAAGCGCCGCCTTTAATTCGCCATAGCGTTCAGGTTCGGCAATGACAGCAAGCCGGGCGCCAAGCTGACGGGCTTGGGCTGCCAAGAGGGAAACGTTGCTATTCGCCGTCAACGCGATGGTTTCATAGGTTTCGGGATTGGCCGCAAGCAATTCCACAGTGTTGCAGCCGATCGACCCGGTGGAACCCAGGATCGTTACCCGCTTTGGCCCGTTCTGTGGCTTTGGCATTTGCTGCAATGTCATGGGAAAATCCAGGTTCCTGTAAACAACTTTACAAGTGCTGCGACCGGTGCGGCGGCTAGCACACCATCCAGACGGTCCATCAGCCCGCCATGACCGGGAATTAGCATCCCGGTATCCTTCACGTCAAAATGCCGTTTTACGACCGATTCAACAAGATCACCACCTTGTGCGACGATTGCAAGCAAGGCACCAAAGGCGCCGAGCCATTGCGGGCGCGGCAAATCAAAGCCATATGCAATTGCCCATCCGGCAAAGCCTGCGCAAAAAACACCCCCGGCAAGGCCCGCCCAGGTTTTGTTGGGGCTGATACGTGGCGCAAGTTTCAGCCCCCCAATGGTCCGGCCAAATGCGTACGCTGCAATGTCCGTCGTCCAGACCACACCAAGAACCCAAAAAAAGATCGCCCTTCCACTTTCAGGGTCCGCGCGCAGCCAAAGACAGGCAAGGCAAGGCAAGGCAACATAGAGGACACCGCCGGCAAGCCATATTGCCTGAGCGCCCTCGCCGAAACGGCCCAGAAGATAGAGGCTAGCGGCCCCAATAGCCAGCAAACCGATTGCCACCCGATCCGGCCCAGCAATGGCCGCAAAAACGATCAACAGCACCAGCGCCAGCAACGCCCAGCCTGCCGGATGGACCCGGCCATCGCCACATAGCCTGGCCCATTCATAGGCAAGCCCCACCGCCACAAGGGTCATGAGAACTTCGAAATAGGGCGAACCAAAATAAACGACCGCAAGGACCGCTGGCGCAAGAACCACTGCCGATACAATCCGATGCAAAAGCGACGACCTGCCCTTAGGAATCGGCTGCGCCGTATCGTCGTTCTCGATTTCCGAATTCACGGACGGCATCCTCAATATCCTTCTTTGTGAAGTCCGGCCAGAATTTATCGAGAAACACGAGTTCTGTATACGCGCACTGCCAGAGCAAGAAGTTGCTTATGCGTTTCTCGCCGCTTGTCCGGATAATAAGGTCGGGATCCGGAATGGTTGCGGTTTCCAGATAATTTGCGAACATCGATTCGGAAATATCTTCGACGGCAATCTTTCCTGCCGCTACTTCTTTGGAAATTTTACGCGTCGCCTCGACAATTTCGTGGCGCCCACCATAGCTGAGCGCAAGGGTAAGATTGATCCCCGTGTTTTTGTTTGTCGCTGCTTCGACTTCCTCAATCAAAGCAACAATGTCTGGGTCGAATTTTGTGCGATCTCCAATGATGCGCAATCGAACGCCGTTTTTCATCATCTCTTCAAGTTCGTTGCGCAGATAAAACCGCAGCAACTGCATCAAACCCAGGATCTCGGTATGCGGCCGCTTCCAGTTTTCTGAAGAAAATCCAAAAAGCGTTAAGTAAGAAATTCCAAGATTTCTAGCCGCCTTAACGGTCCGCCGCACGGTTTCAGCACCACGTTTATGTCCAATGGCGCGCGGCAAGTGACGTTCCGCAGCCCAGCGTCCATTGCCATCCATGATAATGGCGATGTGGCTTGGCAAGGAAGCGGGCTCGCTTAAATTTGGAAGGGCTTCCATTCTGTTAGACGTGTGAAATTTCTTGGGTTTTAACTTCCAGCGCTTTTTCGACCTTTTGAATGTGATCATCGGTCAGTGACTGGATTTTCTGCGACTGGTTACGGTGTTCGTCCTTAGAAAGTTCCCCCTTTTTTTCCAAGTCTTTCAACGCGTCCATGCCATCGCGGCGCACGTTGCGTGTCGCAACTTTCGCCTGTTCTGCATATTTTCCCGCAACCTTCACAAATTCCATTCGGCGGTCTTCTGTCAGTTCCGGAATTGGTATCCGCACAACTTGCCCTTCTGTGACTGGATTCAGACCAAGACCGGATTCGCGGATGGCTTTTTCCACCGCTTTCACGTTGGCCTTATCCCAGACCTGGACCGAAAGCATGCGCGGCTCGGGCACGCCAACCGTGCCAACCTGTGCAATCGGCGTTGGACTGCCATAGGCTTCAACGACAACCGGTTCCAGCAACGTTACCGATGCGCGACCGGTACGCAGCCCCCGAAATTCCTTTTCCAAGGCTGCCAACGCACCCTCCATACGCCGTTTAAGGTCGCTCATATCGGCTGTAGTCATGTTTGGCCCGGCCTTCCTTCCTCATCCCCAATAAGGGTAAAATGGCCCTTGCCCTGAAGCACCTGAGCAAAATTCGAGGGCTCATGAATTGAAAACACGACAACGGGAACCGCATTGTCCCGCGCAAGCGAAATTGCCGAGGTGTCCATGACCCCCAGATTGCGTGAAATAACGTCGAGATAGGTTAAACGGTCGTAACGTGTCGCATCGGGAACCTTATGGGGATCGTCGCTATAGACGCCATCCACCTGAGTGCCCTTGAAGATTGCGCTGCAACCCATTTCCACCGCCCGCAATGCGGCGGCCGTGTCCGTCGTAAAAAATGGATTTCCCGTCCCAGCGGTAAAAATGACAACACGCCCCTTTTCCATGTGGCGCGCCGCCCGTCGACGAATATAGGGCTCGCAAATGCTTTCCATTGGAATGGCCGATTGAACACGTGTGGGGATATTCAATTGTTCCAGGGCGTTCTGGACGGCAAGCGCGTTGATCACGGTTGCCAGCATTCCCATATGGTCCGCGCTGGTCCGTTCAAGCCCTTGCGCAGCGCCGGAAATACCACGAAAGATGTTCCCGCCGCCAACGACCAGGCATATCTCAACCCCCATATGATGAACATCGGCAATGTCCTTGGAGATGCGTTCAAGAGCGGCTGGATCGACCCCATAGCTCGAGGTCCCCATGAGAGCTTCGCCAGAAACCTTCAGCAGAACACGAGGGTAAAGAATGGATGTTTTACTGGATGTTGCGGCTTCCATACCCTCGCCAATGTTTTTTCCTACGCACGCTCTGCGCGTACCAGGCCGTTGGGACCGAAAATATCCGGGAGGATGATGGCATAAGCGCCTATAAGACGCCAGCCTGCCTCAATCGCCAAGCTGGGCCGCGACTTCACTGGCAAAATCGCTTTCTTTGCGTTCGACCCCTTCTCCAAGCACGAAACGGATGAAACTCGCCACCCGGACCGGTGCGCCGATATCCTTTTCCGCTTCTTCAATGACATTTGCCACCTTGGTTTCCCCATCAACGACAAAGGTTTGCTCGAGAAGGACCACTTCCTCGTAATATTTACGCAGGCGGCCTTCCACCATTTTACCGATGATTTCTTCCGGCTTTCCACTTTGGCGGGCCTGTTCGGAAAGAACGTCCCTTTCCCGCGACAACGCATCAGCATCAAGGCCGTCAAGGGTGACAGCCTGGGGGTTGGCAGCGGCAATATGCATGGCAAGCGACTTGCCAAGGCTGCGCAGTTTTTCCGTGTCCCCGGTCGATTCAAGGGCAACAAGGACGCCAATTTTCCCAAGATTCGAAGTAATTGCGTTGTGAATGTAGGAAGCAACGATACCCTGCTCGACACGAAGAACCCCTTCTCGACGCAGGCCAAGGTTTTCACCGATTGTCGTCACAAGCTCGGTCAACTTTTCTGCGATGGTTCCACCGCCATCAAGCTTTGCCTGCTGTAAGCCTTCAATGCCGCCACTGCTTTCGCCAAGTGCCGTTTCAGCAACTTCGCTTACAAAGGCCTGGAACACCTCATTGCGAGCGACGAAATCCGTTTCGGCGTTGATTTCAACAATTGCGCCATTGCCCCCATCGATTGCGATCCCGATGAGCCCTTCCGAGGCAACCCGGTCGGCCTTTTTGGCCGCGGAAGCAATGCCTTTTTTCCGGAGCCAATCAACGGCGGCTTCCACATCGGCATCGGTTTCTAAAAGGGCGCGCTTGCAATCCATCATGCCGACACCCGTCTTCTCGCGAAGTTCCTTGACCATCTTGGCTGAAATATCGGGCATGACTGAACCTATCTCTAAAAGAATTTATATAACTTACTGTTTTTAGTGATTTTTATTTCGGAAATCAGACGACAGGCGTTATGACTTGGCTTCCTCTGCCTCGGCCGGGACTGCCTGCTCGGCAACGACTTCCTGGGGCACCTCGCCACCGGCTTTCTCATCGGCCTTGACGGGTTCCTCTGTCTCACCTGCTTCTGCATCAGCACCGACGTCATCACCCGATACCCGCCGTTCTTCCTGCAGACCATCAAGCACCGCGCCAGAAATCAAATCGCAATAGATGCTGATTGCCCGAATGGCATCGTCATTTCCGGCAATTGGGTAGGTAATGCCCTCTGGATTGCTGTTGCTAT
>CAYTAE010000061.1:0-8440 GCA_964435655.1 uncultured Rhodospirillaceae bacterium | reverse complement strand
AGAACATGTGCAGTTCAAACTGCCGCCCGAGCTGCTAAGCGGCAAGCAAGCAGCCCGCGCCTGAAAGGATAAAGAACGGATGGCCGTACCTCTTATACAACAAGCCCGCGTTGGCGCTTACGTTCTGAAGCAACGCCTGCAAGGCACAAAACGTTATCCGCTTGTCCTTATGTTGGAGCCGCTGTTCCGCTGCAATCTTGCCTGCGCCGGCTGCGGCAAAATTGATTACCCAGCCGAGATTCTGAACAAGCGCCTAAGCGTCAAAGAATGCCTTGATGCCGTCGACGAATGTGGCGCGCCGATTGTCTCCATTCCCGGTGGCGAGCCCCTCTTGCACAAGGAAATGAAAGAAATCGTCGAAGGGATCGTCGCCCGGAAAAAATTTGTTTATCTGTGCACGAACGCCTTGTTGCTAGAGAAGAAACTTCATCTTTTCACACCAAGCCCTTACCTCACCTTCTCCGTCCACCTGGACGGCAACCGCGAAATGCACGACAAGGCGGTTTGCCAGGATGGCGTCTTTGACCGGGCCATTTCGGCCATTCAGGCCGCCGTCGAAAAAGGGTTTCGGGTCAATGTGAATTGCACGCTGTTCGACGGAACAGACCCCAAGGAAATTGGAGACTTCTTTTCCTATGTAACGGACAACCTTCATGCCGAAGGAATCACCGTCTCACCTGGTTACGCCTATGAGCGCGCACCGAACCAGACGCATTTTCTAAGCCGGCAGAAAACACGTCAACTCTTCCGCGATATTTTCAAAAAGGGCAAAGGGAAAAAGTGGCGCTTCTCTCAATCCAGCCTGTTTCTCGACTTCCTTGCAGGCAACCAAACCTACCACTGCACACCATGGGGAAATCCAACCCGCAATATTTTCGGTTGGCAGCGACCCTGCTATCTTTTGGGTGAAGGCTATGCCAGTTCCTGGAACGAACTGATTGGGGAAACGGATTGGGAAAAATACGGCACCGGCAATTACGAAAAATGTGCAAATTGCATGGTGCATTGCGGCTATGAACCAACCGCTGTGAACGACACCATCTCGCACCCGTGGAAGGCGCTAAAAGTCGCGCTCTTCGGTGTTCAAACGGATGGGCCGATGGCGGCGGACATTCCCCTCGTGACACAACGAAAAGCGGATTACGTCTTCGAAAAGAACGTAGACAATTTCCTGAAAGAAACGAACAAAAGCGACGCTGCCTAAGCCACGCGCACGCACCCTACCTATTCAAAAGCAAGGCCGACGCCAGCCACGCCAAGAAAACGTCGAAGGGCGTCATGGGCTTTTTTATGTGAGCCGCCAAGACGGAGAAGCGCCGGCCATGTCCGGGGTGAAAAGGCCGCGCGCCGAAGCACGGCCAAAGGCAGAGCCTCGCCCTTCTTCCCAACGCCCACCAAAGCCACGTCCGGAATCGTCGCATGCGCCGCGTCCGCAATGGCGCGAACGACCAGAAAGGGGACGCCACAATCGCGCGCCACCTCTGCAACGACATGACTTTCCATATCGACGGCCAAAGCAAGGGTTGCTTCGAAAAGGCCTTTTTTTTCATCCACGGTCTGCAAAACCGTATCGCTGCCAGCGATGTCGCCGAACTCCGGATTAAAATCGCCCCCTACCCGAGCACACAGCCGGTCCCGCCAGGCAAAATCGATGTTCAGCGGCGATTCTCCCGCGCGTTGAACAGCGGAAGCCAGAACCAGGCTTCCCGAGGCAAGTTTTGGTGCCAAGCCGCCGGCAATGCCAAAGCTGACCAGGGCACCGGCACCCTCTTCGATTAAGCGAAGCGCGCCCGCACGCGCACGGCCCGCATGGGCACCACCGCAATGAATGAGGGGTCGATGTAGCCGGGACAACGCCTCGGATGCCGCATCAACAATCGCAGCTTCCGAGCGCAAGCCGGTGATGAAGCCGATCCGCGTCACATCCCGTTCCGAAAAATGGGTGCGTCGCCTCGCGAAAGATTCCGGTAACGCGTTAAGGCCCAGACCGGAAAATACGCGCTATACCCGTGATAACAAAGGTAGAAAATGCGCGGAAAGCCGACGGATGTGTACCACGCCTCGTGCCACTTCGCGCCGCTCCGTGGAGCGTTTAGCAAATAGGAAATTCCGCGCTTTACCGCCTGGCACTCCACCTCGCCAGCGGCAAGCAATCCAAGAATTGCCCAGGCCGTCTGCGAGGCGGTGCTTGCCTTTGCCTCACCTCGGCGTGTTTCCCAATAGCTGGCACCGTCCTCACCCCAACCACCATCTTCTCGCTGACGCGCTTTCAGCCAATCGACCGCCCGGCGAATATAGGGCGCGTTCGGGTCTTCCCCAATCGCTTGAAAAGCAACAAGAGCCGACCAGGTCCCATAAATATAATTCGTACCCCAACGGCCAAACCATGAACCGTCTTCTTCCTGTTCGTTTTTCAGAAACGCCAACCCCCGGACGATCACGGGATGCTCGCGCCCATAACCAATCTGCATGAGAAAACCCAGGCACCGCGCACTCACATCAACGGTCGGGGGGTCCAGCAAAGCGCCATGATCGGAAAAAGGAATATGGTTGAGACCGTAATGGGCGTTTTCAGCATCGAAAGCTCCCCAGCCGCCGTTTTCGCTTTGCATGCCGG
The DNA here is from genome assembly GCA_964435655.1 of uncultured Rhodospirillaceae bacterium. GTDB lineage: Bacteria > Pseudomonadota > Alphaproteobacteria. The sequence continues at coordinate 5,823 of CAYTAE010000061.1, read as the reverse complement.
CAATCCATTCGGTGGCGCGTTCAATTGCTTCGGCATAATGCGTCTTGTCAAACCGGTGAAGCGCCATCGCAACAACGGCCGTGTCATCCACATCCGGGTAATGGTCGTTCCAATATTGAAACGCCCAGCCACCGGGCCGCAGATTTGGCCGTTGTGCCGCCCAGTCGCCAACAACATCAAGAATTTGACGGTCAACGAGCCAATCCAGCGCCTTTTTATTTTGCTCTGCTTCGACGCCGGACGCCTCTTGGTCTGCGCCCGTAGTCTCTTGCAGCGCAAGCGACATCAGACCCGTATCCCACACCGGCGAAAAACAGGGCTGGCAATAGGCTTCCGTCTCGCGAATGACAAGCAGGCGTTGAATGGCCTTCTTGGCCACGACAATTTCCGGGTGATTCTTTCCATAGCCAAGGCATTCCAAAGCAATCACCGCGTTGACCATCGCCGGGAAAATGGCACCAATGCCGTCTTCACCATTGAGGCGTTCCCGGATAAAGGCGAGTGCCTTTTCAAGGGCACGCTGGCGAAGAGCCTTTGGAAACCAGGGTTCCACCACACGAAGCAGACGATCCACACGCAGCAGCAAGGCGCCAAGCAAAGATCCGGTTGGATTGATGTGGTAATGCGTTTCCACATCCGGCGGCAAAACGAAAAGCTCGCGAATAGCAATTTGCCGCGGATTCAAAGCCCTTGGTTTTTTTACCATCATAATCAGAAGAGGCGTCATCACCGTCCGCGACCAATAGGAAATCTTGTCGAGGTGAAAAGGAAACCACTTCGGCAGCAACGCAATTTCAACCGGCATAACTGGCACCGCCCGCCATGGGACCTGTCCAAAAAGCGCAAGCGTGATGCGGGTAAAGACATTTGATTTTGCCGCCCCGCCATGGGCCAGGATTGCCTCGCGGGCACGCGTCATATGCGGCGCGTCGATGGCATCACCGATAAGTTTCAGTGCAAAATACGCTTTCACGCTGACACTTACGTCAAAATCGCCATCGTAGAAAAGCGGCCAGCCGCCATGCCGGTCCGATTGTGTGCGACGAAGATAGGCCCCGATTTTCTTTTCAAGGCCGTCGTCAATTTCGTCAAGGAAATGTTCGTAAAGAACATATTCCGCAGGAATGGTTGCGTCCGCCTCAAGTTCAAAGACCCAATGGCCGTCCTCGGCCTGGCGACGAAAGCAATCCGCCCGGCTTTCCTCAAGGACGGCATCGAGCAAGGCATCGGCCTTCCCCTGGCCAGCCATCGAAGGGTCAGCAATCACTGGGGCAGAATTTGTCGGCGTTTCCATGTCGTCTCTGCTTGGTCGTGCGGGAATTATCGCTTCATGACGGCCTTGGCGGCCAGGTGACCGGAATCGATTGCGCTTTCAATCGTAGCGGGCAAGCCTGTGTCGGTCCAGTCACCGGCCAAAAACAGATTGGCGTAATCCGTTCGGGTTTTTGGGCGCAGGGCACACGCGGCAGGCGTTTGGGAAAAGGTCGCTCGGCGTTCCTTGATCACACGGCAAGGTGGCGGGGGACTGGAAGCAATCTGCAACGCCTGCGCCACATCCGCCCAAAGCTTCGGAACAAGCGCTTCGGAACTTTCGTCGATGTGGTCGCCAGCGGCGCTTACGGTAACCGATGCAACCCGGCCACGCAGAAAGACCCATTGGGCAAGCCCGCCAATGATGCCAATAAAGGGCGCTTCATGGGGCCAGGGCGGGACTTCGGCCAAGTGAAAATGCGCGTTCAGGATTGGCTCGGTTTCCTTGGGTGTGGAAAGACCAGGAAGCAAATCGGCAGCATTCGACGGCGGCACAGCCAGAATCAAGCAGTCACCCGCTTCCATGGAAATTTGCCGGCCTCCAAAATCAAGCTCCCGAACACCCCCATCTGCAAAGGCAAGCTTGCGAAGCCGGTGCGTGAAATGGATCGCCGCGCCCTTTGCCTCAAGATAGGCAAGCGCCGGGTCCACAAAACTTTCCGAAAGCCCTTCCTTTGCAATCATCGGGCGCGCCGCTTCCGGTCCCTTCCCAAAAATACGCAGCACGACAGGAAGCAGCAGCCGCGTCGCCGCTTTCTCTACCGGCGTGTTCAGGGAAGCAACGGCAAGGGGCTCCCAGAAACAACGGTAGAGAGGCCCGCCATCCGCAAAGGTTTCAAAAATGGTCGCTTGAGGCGATGCCAGAAAAAGCCGCAACGCCGCCAGATAATCCGCCGACACCGTTCCCGGAATGCGGCGCGAGGGCATGAAGATCCACCATGGAAAAACGCGTGCGGAGGGACGCACGACCCAGCGCTTCCCCGACGCAAGATCGATGAAAGGAAAGGCGGGCGTCTCCGGACAAAGGAAACGATCCGTCGCACCAATGGTTTTCAGATAGCGAAAGGCAGCCCGATTGCCACGAAACAACAGATGATTGCCATTGTCGACACGTCGGCCAAGCCTGGCATCAACATAGGAACGGCAGCGCCCGCCAGCATGGTCGGATGCTTCATAAAGCACCACCTGCCGCCCTGCCTTCGAAAGAGAAACGGCCGCAGCAAGCCCGGCCAACCCGGCGCCAACGATATGCGTAACGCCCATTGCCTATAGCATCCCGTAGCGTAACGCGATCCACAGCTTCGTCGCCTTCGAAGGTCCGACCGCACGATCCAGATCGGTCCAGCCTCTCGCCTGCAACGCCTCGAGGGTTTTCCGGTAAACCCGCAGCATGACATTGGCCGGCCGCATCTTCCGCCGCGCGCATTGCGCCAGCGCCGCTTCCGCCTCTTCGAAGTGCTGGCAGGCGATCCGGGCAAGGTCTTCGCAAACCGCCGGAAGGGCTTGGTGTTTCAGCACCTTTTCCGGCACATGCTCAACAATGCCGTGCTTGTCTAAAAGTTCCGCAGGCAGATAAAGGCGGCCTTCTTCGGCATCCTCATGGAGATCGCGAAGAATGTTCGTCAACTGCAAGGCGTGGCCAAGCTTGTCCGCGACGGCATATCCAAATCTGTTTGGAACGCCGAACGCGTGCACGGAAAGGCGTCCGACGGCACAAGCAACACGGTCGCAATACCGTTCCAGATCGACCATCGATGGTCCCTGAATGGGACCTTCCGCGTCCATTTCCATGCCATCGATTACCGCCAGAAAATCCTCTTTCCGAAGATGGAATTCGGCAATCGGCCCGGCCAGAACCCGGGCTGTAGGAGGCAATTTCGCGGCTTTTCCGGCATAAAGACTATCAAGATAGGCCCGCCACTTGCCGAGACCTTCCATCTTGGCTGCCTTTGGCGCCGGTTCGTCGGCAATGTCGTCGACCTCACGGCAAAAAGCATAAATCGCAAACATCCCCCTTCGACGACTTTCCCGAAGCAGCCGCATCGCCCAGAAAAAAGACGTGCCGGAACGCATCACAACCCGTTGGGCCGCTTCGAGGGCTTCCATATCCCGAGAAGGTTCGAAGACATCTGGAGACATGGGCACCCAATTTATCCATTCAGATTTTGTGAGAAGAGGCCCGAGCATAGACTGAAACGGAGAGCGCGAAAAGCAAGTGATGCCGCCCCCCCGGCAACGAAAAAAGAAGGCACCGCCTCAAAAAAGCGTGCGGAAGATGCCTTTTAGAAAACAGGTCGCATAGGTCACTTTTGAAAGAACGACACGTTCGGCAAGCGGATCGCGACGGCGGAGTTGACGCGCCAACTCTTCCGCAACGGCAAAGATGACGGCAGCTTCCATTGCCAGAAAGCGGTTTCCAAGAATGTTGGACAGCCGGCCCGCCGGGACAAGAAGCACCTCAACGCCATCAAGGCAGCGATCCAGCACCCGGCGCAGAGCGGCACTTGCGCCAGGGGCCGCCAGATCCTCAACCGAAGCTCCCGCTTCCGCCAGCCAGTTTTCTGGCAGGTAAACCCGGTCGAGAGAAAGATAGTCGGCCTTGCAATCCTGCAAATGGTTCAGAACCTGCAGCACATTACAAAGCGCATCCGATTCCGGATAGCCTGCCTTCGATTCCCCGTGAAGGTCCAAAAGATAGCGGCCAACCGGCGCGGCAGACCGATCGCAATAATGCAGAAGATCGCTCCAGTTCCGATAGCGGCGCTGCGTCGCGTCCTGCTTGAAGGCATCGATCAAATCCGTGCAATGAACCGTTGAGACTTTTGTTTGGCGAAGGCTTTCGCGCATGCGATAGGCTTTTTCATAGGCCGGGTCCTTAGTCTCGTCGCCAACGATGGCCCGGGCAAATCCTTCGAGGCGAAGAATTTTTTCTTCCGGCACAAGTTCTGGGCTGTCCGCGATGTCGTCGATTGCGCGGGCATAGGCATAAAAAACAGCAGCGTGCGGACGCAACCGTGGCGGCAGCAAAAAAGACCCAACCGGGAAATTTTCGTCCGCGGCTTCTTTTCCGGACGGCGTTTCGGCCGGGGTAAACGTTGTCATGTTTTGACGTTCCGGCGTGTCATGGTTTATGGCAAGGCCTCACCGAATCAGGTATCAGCGGATCGGCCAGAAATTAGCACGAATAGGGCGCCCCCATATAGGCTGGAAAAAGCCCTTTTTGTCCCCTGGGAACAGGGATGCTATAGACGGAGACCAAGGATCGAATTTTGGGCTTGAGAGGGAATGCGATGCTGACCCTATACACGGATGGCACACCGAACGGTCGCAAGATTTCCATCTTCCTTGAAGAGGCCGCCCTTCCCTACCGGGTCGTCCATATCGACATTACGAAAGGCGATCAGTTCAAGCCGGATTTTCTGAAAATCAGCCCCAACAACAAAATTCCAGCGATTCTCGACCCAAAAGGACCGGACGGCAATGAAATCGCGCTTTTCGAATCCGGGGCCATCCTGATCTACCTGGCCGAAAAAACAGGAAAATTCCTGTCGTCAGACCCACGCACGCGCATGGAAACGGTCCAGTGGTTGATGTTCCAGATGGGCGGCATTGGCCCCATGCTTGGCCAAGCCAATCATTTTCGAAAATACGCTCCGAAAAAAATTCCCTATGCAATCGAGCGCTACACGAAGGAAGCGGCTAGGCTTTACCACGTTCTCGACACGCGACTTGGCGAAAGCGCCTATTTGGCTGGCGACTATTCAATCGCAGATATGGCCACGTTCCCCTGGATCCGGTCCCACGATTCACAGGGGCAAAAACTGGAAAATTTCCCGAACGTCGCGCGATGGTTCATGCAAATTGCCAATCGGCCTGCCGTGGGGCGCGGCATGGACGTGCCCCGTAGCTTGGAATCGGATTGGGCAGAAGATAAGGCTGCCTGGAACGTCATGTTCGGCAAGGCACAATATGAACGCCACTAAATAAGGAATTCCAACTTGGACGAAACAACGCGCCTTTCTCTCATCGAGGCCCTCCGCCCTGTCGTTCACGAAGCTGGCAGGGAAATCATCCGGATCTACGAGACGGAAAATTACAACGTCCGTAAAAAAGAAGATGCGTCACCCGTCACGGATGCCGACGAAGCGGCCGAACGCATCATTCTGCGCGGCCTGCGCAAGCTTACGCCCGATATCCCCATTGTTTCAGAGGAAAGCGTCGAAGCGGGTGACATTCCATCCATCGCCGGCGGAACATTCTGGCTTGTGGACCCCCTCGACGGAACAAAAGAGTTCATCAGGAAAACCGGCGAATTCACCGTGAACATCGCCCTTGTCATCGGTGATCGTCCGGTGCTTGGGCTGATCGGCATTCCATTTAAAAAAACTATCTATGCCGCAACAGAGACCGGGCCGGCCACCATTGCCATTGGCGAAACACCTCCCCGGCCGATTGCCGCCGTCACGGCATCCCCGGAAGGTGTTGTCGTTATCACAAGCCGTTCCCACACCG
>CAYTAE010000060.1:0-8463 GCA_964435655.1 uncultured Rhodospirillaceae bacterium | reverse complement strand
TCAGGACGTAGTTTATTACGACAACCGATTGCTGGATTTTCCGCATTCGGCAGAGGAAGTCATCGCCGCCGATCAGAAACGACTGGTTGTCGACAGTTTTGCCCGTTGGCAGATTATCGATCCGCTTCTGTTTTATGAAACGGTTGGCAATGAACGCGGTGCCCGTGCCCGGCTCAACTCGTTTATGAGTGCTGGCCTGCGGCGCGTGATCGGTAGTGTGCCATTGGCAGCGGTGTTGACGGAAAAACGCGCCGATATCCGGAGAAAAATTCGCGCCGAGGTGGATAGCGAGGCAAAGGATTTAGGCATTCGCGTGTTCGATGTGCGGATACGCCGTGCGGATCTGCCGGCCGAAAACAGCCAGGCGATTTATGCGCGGATGAAAAGTGAACGTGACCGCGAAGCAAAAGAATTCCGCGCGCAAGGTGCTGAAATTGCCCAGCGCATCCGTGCCCGCGCTGACCGGGACCGCGTTATTATTATTGCCGAATCCAAAAAGAAGGCGCAGATTCTGCGTGGTGAAGGCGATGCCGAATCAATTCGGATTTATGCGGATGCTTTTAGCTCGGCCCCGGATTTCTATTCTTTCTATCGTTCGCTGCAGGCATATCGTAGCTCCATGCAGGGTGATAACACGACGCTCGTGCTCTCGCCGGATGGTGCCTTCTTCAAATTTTTTAAAGATATTGGTGGAAGCAAGGCGAAGAAAAAGTGATGCGTTGCTCCCATAGATTGGTGCGCCTCTCGGTTTCGTGATCCGCTGTGTGTGTTCCGCCCTTGATTTTTTCAGGCAAAACCTAAATCTTTTAGAAGTCCAATCCGAAACTATGCGAAACGGTTTTGTAAAGAAGGCTCTTAGGGGTGCCAGCAAGGTCGTTCGTTAAGTTCAATTTTCCGGGGAGGATATTTGAAGGAATTTTTTCTTTCAAATGTGAACCGAAGACGTAAACGTGAACGTAGACAGGAAACCCCTATGACCCAGACACAGCTTTCATTGGTGACGCAATCCGCGTCAATTTCAAAAAAACGGTTTTCATTACCCACCGCCTGGCCAGCAGTTGTGCTTCTGCTGTTGGCGAGTTTTTTTGTTGCGGTTTCTGCCCACGCCAAGCAGGGGCCAGAAAGCTTTGCGAAGCTTGCAAAAGAGCTGACGCCGATGGTTGTTAATATTTCGACGACTCAGATCATCAAACGCAACAAAGGCAGGCAACGGGAAAGAACACAAGTTCCTCCCGGCTCCCCCTTTGAGGAATTTTTTCGCGAGTTTGGGCCCCGTCAAGGCCAAGGTCAGGGTCAGGGTCGTCCAAACCGTCCGCGCAAGGCAAAAGCTTTGGGGTCCGGCTTTATCATCAGCCCGGATGGCTACATCGTGACAAACAACCACGTCATTATGGAGGCCGATGAAGTAACGGTGATCCTGCATAACGACGTTAATTTGAAAGCCAAAATTGTTGGCCGCGATCCGAAAACGGATTTGGCGCTTTTAAAAGTCGAGACGAAAAAGCCGCTTCCCGCCGCACGTTGGGGGGATTCGGATGCGGCTGAGGTTGGCGACTGGATTATGGCTATCGGCAATCCCTTTGGTTTGGGTGGAACGGTAACTGCTGGAATTATTTCGGCGCGCGCCCGTGTTATTCAGGCTGGGCCTTACGATGATTTCATTCAAACGGACGCGTCGATCAATCGCGGCAATTCCGGTGGCCCGATGTTCAACATGAAGGGCCAGGTTATTGGTATCAACTCGGTCATCTTTTCGCCATCCGGCGGCAACATTGGTATCGGCTTCGCCATTCCTTCTTCTTTGGCCCAGCCGGTGGTTGCGCAGCTGAAGAAATACGGTCACACGCGCCGGGGCTGGCTTGGCATTCACATTCAGGAAGTCACCCCGGAAATTGCGGAAAGCCTTGGTATGGGGCGTGCGCGCGGTGCAATGGTGGCAAGCGTCGTCGAGGGCAGCCCGGCGGAAAAAGCGAAGCTGGAGCCGGGCGACATCATCCTGCGTTTTGGTGACAAGGAAATCGGCAAGCCTCGAGAGCTTTCCCGCACCGTTGCCGAGACGGCTGTCGGTGAAAAAGTTCGCCTTGAAATCTGGCGAAAAGGCAAAAAGAGAAAGGTGAAGATCGAGATTGGCCTGATGGCAGAAACCGAAACCGCTGAGAGAAGCGATGCACCTTTAGAGGAAGAAAGTCCGTCAGAGCATGCGACGGTGCTTGGGCTTTCTCTGGCCTCGGTCAATGCGGAGACGCGGCGCAAGTTTAATTTGTCGCGTGACGCAAAAGGCGTGGCAATTGTCGGCGTTGATGAAAACAGCGAGGCAATGGAGAAGGGAATCCGACCGGGGGATGTTGTTGTTCTGGTTGGGCAGGCGCATGAGAAAGTGAGCACGCCAGCGGACATCGTCGAGAAGGTTGAAAAGGCCAGAAAATCTGGTCAGAAATTCTTCCTTCTGCAAATTGCGCGGAGCGGTGATCAATTGCTTTTCATTACGCTTCGAATAGAAAAGAAGTAAGTATCGTTTTGTAATCTCCCGGCCGCGCAAGTCATGTGCGGCCGGGAATCTTTTGGTCTTGAAAAGAATTCTGGAGACGGTTTGGCATGTCGCCTGTAAAGCCTTTTTCTGGCCTTCGACCTGCACCCGGCCATGCGGCGGACGTATTGGCGCCGCCTTATGACGTTCTCAACAGCGAAGAGGCCCGGCGTCGCGCCGAGGGGCGGCCATGGAGTTTCCTTCATATTTCGAAAGCGGAAATCGACCTGCCGTCGGGGACCAGCGTCACTGCGCCGGAGGTCTATGCGAAGGCGGCGGAAAATCTAAAAGCCATGTTGGCGAAAAACATTCTCTGTCGTGAGCTGGCGCCTTGTTACTACATTTATCGCCTGCGAATGGGGGGCCATGAACAGACCGGCATCGCCCTTGCCGCGTCTGTCGATGCCTATGATGCAGATCGCATCCGCCGTCATGAATTTACCCGGCCTCAGAAAGAAAACGACCGGGTGCGCCAGATCGAGGCCTTGGATGCCCAGACGGGGCCGGTTCTGCTGGCGCATCGTCCGTCTTTGGATGTTGCCACCCTGGTTGCACGCCTGTCCGCAGGCAAACCGGAAGACGATCTTGTCGCCGATGACGGAATTGCACACAGCATTTGGGTGGTGCGCGAGGCTGCTGACATTGCGGCGATCACAGAAGCCTTTGAAGTCATGCCAACGCTTTACATTGCCGACGGCCATCACCGTTCGGCTGCGGCTTCACGCGTTGCGGCAGCGAAACGCGCCAACAATCCGGACCACCGAGGCGACGAGCCTTACAATTATTTTCTTGCCGTTGCTTTTCCCTCCGATGCGCTTCAGGTGTTTGATTACAATCGGGTTGTCCGGGATTTGAACGGCCTTGAGGCGTCGGCGTTTCTGGCACATGTGCAAGAGGCATTTTCTGTTGAAGAAAGCGCCGGGGCGGTGGCCCCCGCAGGCCCAGGCGAATACGGCATGTATTTTGAGGGCAAATGGTATCGACTGTCTATTCAGCCAACGTTTGTGCCGGAGGCAGATCCTGTCGCGAGGCTTGATGTCAGCCTGCTTGCCGATCACCTGATTGCACCCATTTTGGGTATTTCAGATCCCCGTCGCGACGACCGGATCGAGTTTGTTGGCGGCATTCGCGGTTTGCAGGAGCTTTCCCGCCGGGTGGACAGCGGCGAGATGGCTGTCGCCTTTTCATTGTACCCGACGGGGCTGGATGATTTGATGGCCGTCGCCGATATTGGAAAGGTGATGCCGCCGAAATCCACCTGGTTCGAGCCAAAGCTCGCCGATGGGCTGATCTCGCACATGCTATCCTAATTCCGGCAGCGGGCTTTCTTCACCAAGGCGAACAGAATGCCATGACGGAACGCGTTCTCGCTATCTGTGGGCCGACCGCCAGCGGAAAATCCAGGCTTGCCCTTGCTGTGGCGGAAGCCTTCGATGGCATTGTCATCAATGCGGACAGCATGCAGCTTTACCGCGAACTTCGTATTTTGACGGCGCGGCCAAATGAGGCGGAGCTTGCCCGTGTGCCGCATCGCCTCTACGGCGTTCTGCCGGCAACAACACCTGCTTCCGCAGCGATGTGGCGAAAAATGGCGCTGGACGCGATCCGCGCTGCAACCGCAGCAGGAAAACTTCCCATCCTCGTTGGCGGCACCGGGCTTTATCTTCGCGCCCTTGCTTTTGGTCTGGCGCCGGTGCCAGAAATCCCGCCCGAGATACGGGCGGATGCGGCGCGCCAGTTTCAGGCTCTTGGCAATGAAGGCTTTCACGCCATGCTTCAAAAGCGCGATCCTGAAATGGCGGCGCGCCTCCACCCTGGCGATCGTCAGCGGCTGCTGCGCGCCTGGGAGGTGGTTGCGGCGACCGGGCGTTCGTTAGCGGACTGGCAGGGGGATGCCAGCGAGGACGTAACCGTTGCGCTGACGCCCATCCTGCTTGCGCCACCGCGCCCGGCCCTCTACGAGGCCTGCGACCGGCGTTTTCTTCAAATGATCGCAATGGGGGCTCTAGATGAGGTGGCCTCCCTCACAGGGCTTGATCCGGAACTGCCGCTTCGCAAGGCCGTCGGCGTGCCTGAATTGCTGCGCCATCTGGATGGGGAAATCACCCTTGAAGCGGCCATTTCCTTGGCTCAACAGGCAACGCGGCGCTACGCAAAACGTCAATTCACCTGGTTTCGCAACCAAATGGCGGATGGTTATTGGGTGGATGAGCAATATTCCGAAAGTTTAGAGCAAAAAATCTTTTCATTTATTCGTCAGTTTCGATTGACCATGGCTGGCTGACCGACTAGGTTGGGCCGCTTGCCGGGGAAAACCGGGGGATTCCGGTCTTTTCTTCCATGGCAATCTGGGCTTGTGGCGATCGGGATCGCCGATATGGCCTGAACAAGGACGCGGAAAATGATGCAGGATCGGATGCTGGGAGCGGAAATTGTCCTTAAGGCCCTTGTTGATCAGGGGGTCGAGGTCATTTTTGGCTATCCGGGCGGCGCCGTGTTGCCGATTTACGACGCGCTGTTTCAGCAAAATAAGTTGCGCCACATTCTCGTTCGCCACGAACAGGCGGCGGTGCACGCGGCGGAAGGCTATGCGCGTTCGACCGGCAAGGTGGGCGTCGTTCTTGTCACCTCCGGGCCGGGGGCGACGAATGCGGTGACCGGCCTGACGGACGCCCTGATGGACAGCGTGCCGGTTGTTTGTCTGACGGGCCAGGTGGCGACGCACCTCATCGGCAATGACGCTTTTCAGGAAGCGGACACGACAGGAATTACACGGCCGTGCACGAAGCATAATTACCTTGCGCGCGATGTGGATACGCTTGCGCATATTGTGCACGAGGCTTTCTATATTGCGCACACCGGTCGGCCGGGTCCGGTCGTTGTCGATTTGCCAAAAGACGTTTTGATGGCCAGCGGCACTTATCACGGGCCTACGAATGTTGCGCACAAAACCTATAAGCCAAATGTGAAGGGGGATGTGGACGCAATTCGCCAGGCGGTCGAACTGATGGGTTCGGCAAAACGCCCCCTTATTTATTATGGCGGCGGCGTTATCAATTCTGGCCTGGCGGCGTGCCAGTTGCTGACCCAGTTTGTTGAAATGACCGGCTTTCCATGTACCAGCACTTTGATGGGGCTTGGTGGTATCCCGGCGTCGCATCCCAGTTTCCTGGGAATGCTTGGGATGCACGGCACCTTCGAAGCAAATATGGCGATGCATGATTGCGACGTCATGATCAACATTGGTGCCCGCTTTGATGACCGTGTCACCGGGCGGTTGGATGCGTTTTCGCCTGGGTCGAAAAAAATTCATATCGACATTGATCCGTCTTCCATCAACAAGAACGTTGAGGTGGACATTCCGATTATTGGCGATGTCGCCCATGTTCTGGAAGACATGATCAAATTTTGGAAGGCGTCTCAGGCGCGGCCGGACAAGAAGGCGTTGCAGGCGTGGTTTGAAACAATTGCCAAATGGCAGGCGAGGGATTGCCTTCGCTTTACCCAATCTGGCGACCGAATTAAGCCGCAACAGGCCATTCAACGGCTTTATGAACTGACGAAAGACCGTGAGGCCTACGTCTCGACGGAAGTTGGGCAGCATCAAATGTGGGCCGCCCAGTATTACAGGTTTGAATCCCCACGCCACTGGATGACGTCTGGTGGGCTTGGAACGATGGGCTATGGCCTGCCTGCGGCGATCGGGGCGCAAATTGCCCACCCGGAATCGCTGGTGATCGACATCGCAGGCGAGGCTTCCATCCTGATGAACATTCAGGAAATGTCGACAATCGCCCAACACCAGTTGCCGGTGAAGGTCTTCATTATCAACAATGAATATATGGGGATGGTTCGCCAATGGCAGGAACTGATGCATGGGGGCCGCTATTCCGAAAGTTATTCGGCGGCCTTGCCGGATTTTGTGAGGCTTGCGGAATCTTTCGGCGCAGCGGGGCTTCGTGCGACAAAGCCGGAGGAACTCGATCCGATCATTCAGGAAATGCTTGCCATTGATGGGCCGGTTATCGTTGACGTTCGCGTGGATCCTGAGGAAAATTGTTTTCCGATGATTCCTGCTGGCGCGCCCCATAACGAGATGCTGCTTGGACCAGAAGATGCGTCGAGCGCGATTTCAGATGAAGGGAAAGCCCTCGTTTAGAGGGTTGCATGTTGAGGTGGATTGCGTGATCGACCAAGGTTGGAAACGTGGATAACGTTGCAAAACATACAATTGGCGTGCTTGTCGACAACGAAGCGGGAGCGCTTGCTCGTGTTGTCGGCCTTTTTTCTGGCCGTGGCTATAATATTGAAAGCCTTACCGTCGCCGAAATTGATGTTGAGAAGGCGCTTTCTCGGGTCACAATCGTTACGTCTGGTACGCCCATGGTGATCGAGCAGATCAAGGTACAGCTTAACCGGCTTGTGCCTGTGCATCAGGTGAGCGATCTTACGACCGAGGGGCCTTCGGTTGAACGCGAACTTGCCCTTATCAAGGTTGCGGGCAGTGGGGAACAGCGTGTCGAATCCTTGCGGATTGCAGATATTTTTCGTGCGCGCGTTGTCGATAGCACAAGCCAGTCTTTTGTGTTCGAAATGACAGGCTCGACAGACAAACTAAATGCTTTTATCAGTTTAATGCTTCCATTGGGACTTATCGACGTCTCGCGTACCGGCGTCGTTGCGATTTCAAGAGGGCCAAAACCGCTATAGAAGGAATGACTTATGCGCGTCTATTATGATCGTGATGCCGATGTAAACCTTATCAAGTCGAAGAAAGTAGCCATCATTGGCTATGGCAGTCAGGGCCATGCCCACGCGAACAATTTAAAGGATAGTGGTGTTAAAGACGTTCGCGTCGCGCTGCGTTCGGATTCAGGAAGCGTCAAAAAGGCCAAGGAGGCGGGGCTTGAGGTTGTCACGCCGAGTGAGGCGGCAAAATGGGCGGACGTGCTCATGCTTCTCACGCCGGATGAAATTCAGGCAAGCGTCTATCGCGATGAACTTGTCGAGAATATGCCGGAAGGGGCGGCCCTTGCATTTGCCCATGGTTTGAACATTCATTTCAATCTGATCGAACCCCGGTCAGACCTGGACATCTTCATGATTGCGCCGAAGGGGCCGGGTCACACCGTGCGCTCGGAATATCAGCGCGGCGGTGGTGTGCCTTGTCTGGTCGCGGTCGAACAGGACGCATCCGGCAATGCCCTGGACGTTGCCCTTTCCTATGGGTCTGCAATTGGTGGCGGTCGGGCCGGTATTATCGAAACCAGTTTCCGGGAAGAGTGCGAGACCGACCTCTTTGGTGAACAGGCTGTGCTGTGCGGTGGCTTGACCTCCCTTATCCGGGCGGGCTTTGAAACGCTTACCGAGGCGGGTTATGCGCCAGAGATGGCATATTTCGAATGCCTTCATGAGGTGAAGCTGATTGTCGACCTCATTTATGAGGGCGGCATCTCCAATATGCATTACTCAATTTCGAACACGGCGGAATATGGCGAATACCGCAGTGGGCCGCGCGTCGTGAACGCCGAGGTAAAGGCGGAGATGAAGCGGGTGCTCGATGATATCCAATCGGGACGTTTTGCCAGAGATTGGGTGCTGGAAAATGCGGCCAGTCAGGCAAATTTCAAGGCCATGCGCCGCCAGTCGGCAGAACATCCCATCGAGGCCGTCGGGGAAAAGCTGCGCGCAATGATGCCCTGGATTACCGAGAAGAGCCTCGTCGACAAGGCGAAGAACTAACCAGCCCTTTCCATCCGCCCCCTGCGCTGCTCTCGTGCCGCGTGCGGGGCGGAGGCGTTCCTGTACCGAGCGGTCCAAAAGTGCCATATTGGGAAACCGATATTGGAGAGTCCTCTGTCGGGGTGGGATGATCGGGACGGGTTGTGCATATGGTTCGCCCACGGGAATTCGATACAAACGAAGCGCTTGATCAG
>CAYTAE010000059.1:0-8471 GCA_964435655.1 uncultured Rhodospirillaceae bacterium | reverse complement strand
CGTCCCGATTACGACCCGCTGGGCATCCAGTCACGCGACCTGCTTGCCCGGCTGGGTTTTCCCTCTGGCCCTGCGACGGGCAGCTTCCTGATTTTTCCCAAGCTCGTAACGGAAATGGAATATGACGATAACATTTTTAGTATCGACGAGGACGAGCGCTCCGACAGCATTCTCCGTTTCCGGCCGTCCATCCGCGTCCAGTCGGATTGGGACAATCACGCGCTAAATTTTAACGCGAGTGCCGACGTTGGTCGCTTTAACGAAAACGACAGCGAAGATTATGACGATTATAGCTTTGGCACATCGGGCAGGGTGGATGTGTCGGAACGGACGCGGCTGGGTGGCGGCATCCGTTTTGCAAAAGCGCATACGGCGAGAAGCTCCCCCGATGACAGCGGCCTGGGCGTGCCGCTGACGGATAGCTTTGAAACCAGCTATAATTTGAGTGCGGACTTTAAGGGCGAACGCTTTTCCTTCCGTTTTGCTGGGAAAGCCGAAACGCTTGACTTCGACGATGCCGGTCCGATCAACAATGACGATCAGGATCGCACAAAATATGAAGGCAGGTTTCGGGCCGGGTACGAGTTTGTTGTCGGCACGACCCTCTTTATCGAGCCCCGTTACAACTTCATCGAATATGACGACACCTTCGACGATGGCGGGCTGCAACGCAGCGGCAACGGCTATGAAGTGTTGGCCGGGTTTGCCTGGGATATTTCTGGCGTTACATTTCTGGAGCTCGGTGCCGGGTTTCTACAACAGAAACGCGACGACACGCTGTTGAAGACGATTGATGGCGTTTCTTTCAGCGGTGATTTTATCTGGAATGCGACGGATATGCTTACCTTGACAAGCCACCTGTCGCGATCGGTCAAGGAAACGACGATTCTAAATGCCACCGGTATTCTGGCGACGGAATGGGGCCTTGAGGTTGACTATGATCCGCTGGAAAATCTGATTTTTAATCTTAAAGGGTCGGCTGCAAGCGAGAAATTTGAAGGCGTTTCACGAGAAGAAGATACAATCAAATTTCACTTCGGAGCAAAATACATCATCCAGCCAAATGTTGTGACAGAGCTAAAATACGACTTTCAAAAACGTGATTCCAACGAGGCGGGTGAGAGTTTTAAGGATAACCGATGGACAGCAAGCTTAACGTTGCGTCTCTAGCGCGGAACGTCATGGGAAAAATAGTAGGTCGCGAGAAACCCGGATGGTGCGGTCGGTGGCGAATTGGCATGGCGACATGTCAGGCGGCCCTGTGCTTGCTGGTGGCCGCTGTCCTTGTTGCGGCGGCTTTTGTAGCAACGCCCATGGCTCAGGCCCCGACCCAGGCCCCGACCCAGAATACGGCGTCGGAATATTACCTTGGCCCTGGGGACCAGCTGAACGTCATCGTGTTTGGGCATGACGATCTTTCCGGTGAATTTGAGATCGATGTTGCCGGCGACATCTCCCTCCCGCTTCTTGGGCAGATGGCCGCGGCGGATCGTACCGTTCGGGAATTGCAGAGCCAGATCGAGGCCCGTCTCGACAGCGAGTTTATCGTCGATCCCAGGGTCAGTATCGAGGTTCGGAACTTCCGTCCCTTTTTCATTTTAGGCCAGGTAAAGAAGCCGGGGAGCTACCCCTATCAAAGCGGCATCGACATTCGCCAGGCGGTGGCCATCGGTGGTGGCTTCACGCGACGCGCGGCATCAACCAATGTCACCCTCATTCGCCGGACGTCAGAAGGCAAGCTCCGCTACCGCGCAACTCTCGACGTCCCGGTCCTTCCCGGGGATACGATTGTGGTCGAGAGGCGGCTTTTTTAGGGCGAGGCCGGATGGTTGCGTTGGCCCCGATTTTTAGGGGTTAAAAACAGTTAACTTTTTGAAAAGATTGAAGAATTTACGCATCCGGCCTTTTTGGATCGCCCGAGCCGGATCGTTCCCTCACGCCTTATTTACCTAACGTCTCTAAAAAGATATGTAACTATCTGTAATATTATAGATATAGTTGCCGCCGCGTCGGGAAAACGCACCTTCCGGCACCGTGGATATGGCTTTTTATCCGAGGCTGACCTTGAAAGAAAACATAGAGCGCATGGCGAACGTCCGCCAATTTTCAGATTCCCAAGAAGACCGTTCGATCGCTTCGGTCGATATGCTCAGCGGTGGCGGGGAGGAACAGCTCGACCTTGCCTATCTTGTTGGGGTGATCCAGCGGCGGAAATATCTCATCGTCGGGATCGCTTTCCTGGTGACCAGCTTTACGGCGCTCTTCGTTAGCCAGATTACGCCTCTCTACATGGCCGAGGCGTTGCTGGTCCTGGAAGAAAATCAGCAAAATGTTCTCAACATCGATGCCGTCACCCAGGGCTTGCGCACGGATTATTATACAAACGAAACCGAAGCCGCCGTCATCAGTTCACGGGAATTGGCCGTTCAGACCGTGGAACGGCTGAGCCTTGCGGACGATCCAATGTTCAACCCGTTTCTCGTGCCGCCGGTTCCAGGCACGTTCGATCAGATCCGCAACTGGTTTACAGGGAGGGATGAAGCAAAAGAACAGGCAGACTGGGCGGCCGCGATGTCCGAAGAAGAATTGCGTGCCCTCACCCTTGAATTTGTAACGGATATGTACCTTGCCGGGCTGGCGGTTTCGCCGTCGCTGTCGTCGCGCATTATTGCCGTGCAATATTCCTCCACGGACCCTGAAGTTGCGGCCCGGCTGGCCAATGCAGCGGCTGAAATTTATATTCTGGACCAACTTGAAACACGCGGTGCTGCGACCGTTCGCGCCACGGACTGGTTGAGCGATCGCGTCGATCAATTGCGCCGCCGGGTTATTGATTCGGAGCAGCGCCTTGAGAAATTCCGTCGTGCGTCCGGCATTGTCGAAATTGGCAGGCGGAATGTCTATCAAAGGCAACTTGCCGACCTAAGTTCTGAACTGATTAGCGCCCGGACAAAACGGGCCGAGGCGGAAGCGCAATTTTCCCAGCTTCAAAAGATGGAGGCGACATCAGGCAATATCGAATCGGCGGCGGCTGTGATAGATTCACCGCTTATTCAAAAGCTTCGCGAGCAGGAAGCACAATTTCTCCGCCAGATTTCCGAAGACAAGACCCAGTTGCGCGCGGGCCATCCCCGAATGGTGCTGGCCGCGAACGAACTGACCGGCCTTCGGAAAAACATCGCGACGGAGGTTAAAAAAATTGCCCTTAACTTGGGAAATCGGCTCGAAATTTCAAAGGTACGGGAGGCCAATCTGCAGGCGGAAATTGCCAGTCTGCAAAACAAGGTTGAAGGCCAGGCCGATGCCGAAGTGACGATGAAGGCGCTTGCAAGCGAAGTCAAAGCGAACCAGGAGCTTTACGAAACCATCCTTGCGCGCTTTAAGGAAACGAAGGTTCAGGACAACGAGCTTATTCAGGCAAACGCCCGGGTCATTTCCAGGGCCATCGAACCTAGCGGCCCGTTCTATCCAAAGAAAAAGCTGATGGTTCTGGCCGCGCTTTTTGCCTCGTTGGCGGGTGGAATCGCGATGGCCTTTGTTCTGGAATATCTCGATTCCGGCTTTCGTACGGTCGAACAATTGGAAGGGGCGACGGGATGGCCGGTGCTAGGAATTTTCCCGCACCTTCAGGACGATCAGGTTCCGTACAAGGTTGTCATTGACCGACCAACCAGCGTCTTTGGCGAAGCGGTTCGGCGCATCCGTACATCGCTTGCCCTTTCAAGCGTCCAGGGGGCGCCGAAGAAACTGCTAGTTACGTCGTCCGTGCCTGGGGAAGGAAAGACGTCCACGGCCATCGCTCTTGCCGTGTCGGCGGCCCGGTCCGGTCAGAAATGCGTTATTGTCGATTGTGATCTTCGTCACCCAAGCGTTCATGGCAGTTTTGGTATGCAAAACGTGAAGGGTTTGAGCAGTTGTCTCGCTGGCCAGGCGAACCTTGGTGACGTAATCGAAGTGGACCTTCGATCAGGGTTGCGTATCATTTCGGCCGGTCCGTCGGTACCCCATCCGGCAGATCTTCTTGGCTCGCAAGAGATGCGCAATCTTTTGCAGCGTCTGGAAGACTCATTCGATCTCGTCATTTTGGACACGCCGCCACTTCTCGCCGTGTCCGATGCGCTGGTTCTTGTTCGCAACGTCGATAAAACAATCTATATGGTGCGCTGGGCCACGACGGATCGTAGTGCCGTTCAATCCGGTCTAAAGCAGTTGCGTGAGACATCTTCCGACATAGGGGGGCTTGTTCTGAGCCTTGTCGACACTCGTAAAAGTGCGCAATATGGTGGGAATTCCGCCTATCATGAACATTACGGCAATTATTATTCAGAAGCCTGAGGGCGCACCGTGCGGGAAAATTCCGATTATCGCCTTCTTCTGGCCTTTCCCATCATCCTTGCCATTTTTGCCATCTGGTTTTCGGTTCCAAAATTCATCGCGAGTTTGAAGCTTCTGTCTTCCCAGGAGACGATGCGGGTGATCGGAAAAGGGATGCCGGTTTCCGAGACGGACATTGAGAACGCGGTTGGGGCACGCATGGATGCCTTGGCGTGGCTTGCGGAATCCAGGCCGCAATCGGAACTTGGCGGTCTTCGCCTGTTGCAGGCGAGAAGGGCGGGCTATGCAACGCAACGAGGAAAAAAGTTTCTGGCGGAAAGCATTGCTGTCGAACAGCAAAGCTTAAGCCTTTCCCCGGTGCAGCCCTATGCCTGGGTGCAGCTTCTTCAGGCGCGGCTGGCCCTTGAAGGGCCGTCGGCGGCGTTAAATCCGCTTTTCATCATGGCCATTCGCACCGGCCCGGTTGAACCGCGTTTGGTTATGCAGCGCCTGGCGCTGGGCCTCTCTTTCTGGACATTTTTGGATGTGGAGGCAATGACGCTTCTTAACCAGCAAATGGTCATTGCCGCGCGCTACTTTCCAACAAAACTGGCTGTGATAATCAAAAAGCGCTACGCGCTGAAGCTTGTCCGTGACGCTCTGGTGGAAGAACCGGCGTTACGTCTCCGCTTCGATCAGATTTACCGGCGCCTCTAATTTGTTTTGTCGGGAACCGCCTGCGACGACCAGGATTGCGCACAGGCGACACCCAATATCAAAAGATAGGTCACGGCGACCGCCGGGATTTGTATGCTGAAATCAACCAGGGCATGGGTGCCGACCAGGGCGGTTATTGCCACGCCGGTGACGGGATAAAGCGCATTTCGCACGCGGTGAATTGTGCCAAGAAGGCACAGAAGGGCAAGATAGAAAATCAGTAAAATTGTAAGAAGCAGAGCCGGAAGTCCCCCCTCAAGAGCAAGTTCCAGATAGGTGTTGTGGGCGCGATCGATCGTGTCGACGTAAAAACGCACCGCCTCGCCCCGGTAAAGGGAAAAGCTTTCCTTAAAGGTGCCGATGCCCATCCCCGTCACGGGCGCATCTTGAATGGCTTCGGCAGTGCGTTGATAGATCGCAATCCGGTCGTTTCCGGTGCTGAAGGCCGCATCCATCCGGCTGATGGTTCCGTTCCCGCTTATCAGGAGGATGGCACCGATGCTGCCTAGGGCTAGGGCACTCCAAATTGCGATTGGCAGAAACGCGAAAGTTTTCTTTCGTTTTTTAAAGCGCAGACCGGAAACAACAACGAAGGCGCCGATGCCGATCATCAGGCTAAGCAAGCCACCGCGCGATTGCGTTAGCAGGAGGGCGGTAAAAATGGTCCCTGCTGCCACGACAAGAAAATAAAAACGAGGGCCGCAGGCGTCGAAAAAAGCCAGGAATTCGCCGGAAGAAATGGGGCTATAGCGGAGAACGCGGCGAATTTCAGCCAACAACAGCGCAAACGTGACGACTAGGGTGATGCCGGCATAGGTGGCGTAACTGTTGCGGTTGATAAACGTGCTGGTGAGCTTGTCTTGATACGCCGATTTTGCATACCAAAGGATTTGCTCGCTGCCGCTTAAATGCGCGCTGAGGCCGTAGACTGCATACAGGACCCCCGCGATTGCCACGGCCCAGAATGTCTGCTTCGCGCGTTTTTTATTGTGGCCGAACTGAAAGGCTAGCCAAAAAATGCCGCCATAGGCTAGCAGGCGCATCACCGCCATGTGGCTCGCTTCCGGGTTTAGGCTTATGGCGCCGGCAAGTGATATGCCCAGCGCATTTGATGCGTCTTGCCATAGAGGGTGATGCCAGCTTTCCGGCGTTAGGCCACTGGCTTGGATCAAAAACCAGAAGATGAGAATGGCAAACGGCACGACAATCAGGCGGGATCGCCGCCATTCGATCCGGATCATGCTGTGGTCGCGCGCGGCGGCGATGGCCCATGCAATCACGAGAAGGCCGACAAGAAGGCTTAGCAACGCCCATGCCCACGGGCGGTTGCTTCCGAATGGCAAGGGCGAAAGGGTGGCAATCGCGATCAGCAGCCAGAAAAGCAAATTACGCGGGCTCAATAGGCATTTTCCTGCATGAAGGGGACGAAAAACGTTAGCAGCAAGATCTTTAGATCGAAAAGAAGGGACCAGTGATCGACGTAGTAGAGATCATATTGAACCCTTCTTCGCATTTTTTCGTACGTATCCGTTTCGCCCCGGAAACCGTTGACCTGTGCCCAGCCGGTGATGCCTGGCTTCATGCGGTGCCGTCCAAGGTAATCATCAATGATGGTAGCATATTGTTCATTATGAACAACGGCATGCGGCCTTGGCCCGACCAGGGACATGCGGCGCTGCAGAACGTTGATGAGCTGCGGCAGTTCATCCAGGCTGGTCTTGCGCAGAAAGCGTCCGACCCGGGTTGTTCTCGGATCGTTTCGCGTCGCCTGTGCCAAGGCCTGCTCGGCGGTGGCGGCCGTTTCGCTTTCCTTCGTGTGGTGCATCGATCGAAATTTATAAATTTCGATCCGGTTGTTGTTAAAGCCATAACGTTTTTGGCGAAAAAAGATTGGGCCCCGACTTTCCAGCTTGATGGCGATGGCAATGGCAATCATCAGCGGTGTGGCGAGGAGAAGCAGGAGACTTCCAAGCACATAATCTTCTATCGTTTTTACAAGCAGGTCCCAGCCGCTCAGCGGACGTTCCTGGACGGCCAGCATCGGCCATCCGGCAATTTGGGAAAGCTTGTGGATTGGAATATGTGCATTGATAATTTCCGGGCATAAATAGATGCTGCTCGGCAGCGTGCGCAATTTCTTTAAAGTTTCCAGCAGTCTTTCGCTTTCCGACCAGGGAATGGCGAGGATGACTTCATCGACCTTATGGTTCCGGCTGTAATCAAGCAGATCCTCGACCGTCCCGGTGACCGGATGTTCACCGGCTTCCGTAATTTCCATTTTGCGATCATCAAACAGACCCGTCAGATGGACGCCGGCCTTACCACCCTTTGTCAGGTGATCGGCAAGGGCCTGGCCAAGTTTGTCTGCTCCGATGATGGCAACGTTTCGGGTCAGTGCTCCGGTTCTGCGCCATCGGCTGATTAAAAAGATGGCAAGGAAGCGAAGCAAAACAAAACCGGTGAAGCTGAGGGAGAGCCAAAGCATCACCCAGATGCGGGAATAGTCTTCCGAGGTTTTTGTGAAATAGGCAATAAAGATCAATGTCACGACCACAAAAATCCATGTCAGGGCCAGACGCCCAAATGGTTCGACATGCGAATCAAAGCGTGGGTAGCGGTACAGACGGGCGAAGTGAAAATAGTTGAGCGTCAACAACATCCCAAGGGCCAGGGCGATTTGGTAAGCGGCCGGGAGATCAACGTTAAGTTCACGAATCCGATAGGCGAGGATTCCGGAGAAAACCACGACCACCACATCGCCGACGCGCAGAAAGCCCATCAGAAACATCTTAAGGTCGGCCGAAACACTTCGGGATGGGGAAAGGCTGTCTGTTTTCACAGGCCTGAGGATACGGCACTCTTCGGCCCAATCAAGGGGAAGAAAAGGCATTTGTTCTCCCTTTTGTGCCTTATGGCCGGGATCGGGTCGGGCGGCCCCGGCCTGGTTCGAAGAGGGGCGTGGTTGCGGTTTGCTTTCTTCTGGCGCTATCGTGGCTTGGGAGGGGCAAAACAATATGCAGAACGGTTTTTTTAATCTTTTTCGACGCTCCAGGCCGACAGAGCGGAAAGCCCGGGCCCCGGAAGGTACGCGCGTCTACGCGATCGGCGATATTCATGGGCGGGCGGATTTGTTGCATGATTTGCATGAACAGATTACGGCAGACGCGCGCATAAGCCCGGCCGCGCGCAACGTTGTCGTCTACGTCGGTGATTATGTCGATCGCGGCCTTCAGTCGCGCGAGGTTCTCGATTGTCTGCTAGAAGATCCGCTTCCTGGCTTTGAAAGCGTCTATTTGAAAGGCAATCACGAAGATGCCATGGCCAAATTTCTAGACACGGTCGAAATTGGTGCCGACTGGCTGGCCTATGGCGGTGATGCCACCCTCTACAGTTATGGTGTCAAGGTGCCAAGGCCGCCCCTGACACCTGAAAAGCTGCGC
>CAYTAE010000058.1:1291-8620 GCA_964435655.1 uncultured Rhodospirillaceae bacterium | reverse complement strand
AAGAACTGGGGGAAAACCGATCGCGACAAGCACCCCCAAAAGGGCGGCCCCTACCCGGCGAAGGCCACCGGACGAACGCCGTCCGCGCATGTTCTCACAAACGCCGCCGTCATATAAAAAATCGTGAAGCTGTAAATCAGCTGGGGCTTGCGAGTTGCTCATCCTCAAGGATCGGCTCCGGCAGGTCGAGTAACTCAATTTTTTCTTCATCCCCGGCTTCCGGCACAAGTTCGGCAAGGACTTCAGCCACCAGC
Source organism: uncultured Rhodospirillaceae bacterium (assembly GCA_964435655.1). Classification (GTDB taxonomy): domain Bacteria; phylum Pseudomonadota; class Alphaproteobacteria. The sequence continues at coordinate 8,366 of CAYTAE010000058.1, read as the reverse complement.
TGACCAACATCAGCTTCGGCCTGCAAGCGCTTGTCGTCCGAGAAGATAGCATCTTCCGCTTCCGGCGGCAGATCGAGAATGCTTTCCTGATCCGCCGGTTCGAAAATCGCACCCGTCAAATAGGTCTCGGCGCCATCATCATTCTGGGCGTTGAAAGCAATTTCAAGCACGTTGCCCGGAATGTCGACTTCCAAAATGATGATGCCGCCGACAAAGCGGGCGGATGCCGAGCCATCCCCTGGATCGAAAACCTGGGCAACCGATTCGCCACCCTCTTTCAGACGCGCAATCCGCACCCAGTCATCCGGCAAGGCTACCGAAATCGGAATTTCCACCCCGTTCACGATGATCGATGCGCCAAACGGCGCCGTCAAAGAGCCACCTTCCCCAACGGCCTCGGTCATAAGAATGATCCGCCAGCGGCCGGTCTTCGTCATCTTTACCTTGAGCTTGTTCACGCCGAGCAGCCCATCCGACTGCAGCCCATCCTGGCCCGGACGGCGAATGGCCTGCAACCCGTCCACCGCGTCCCCTGAAATGCGGGAGTCCTGGTTTGTCACCCGTTCAAAGCCCGCAGCCAGATGCCCATCGGCCGGCCCGAAATCCAGTGCGATAACATCGTCCGGCGGAAGGAAGCTGTTGCTGGGAGAAAATTCCACAATCTTGGCGCCGCCACCCACATTCGAGACGGCCGCCTGAATGATGCGATCGGCCGCCGTCATCACCGCTGACGCATCTTCGATGAAGCCGGCTTCTTTCAATTGCTGTAGCAGGGTCTTTGCGCGCGTCTTGATTTCTTCCGTACCGGCGTCGCCTTCGGTAAGCAGGTCGTTCAGGGCCTTCAGACCGTCCGGCGTGCCGGTCACGGCACCAACCAGGGCGTCCCGTTCCGCGGCCGACAGTTCGACCGAGGGGGCCGGCGGCGTAGAATCTCCCGGCGTTTCCGCACTCTCCTGGGCGCCAAGAGGCGCGGCAACAAGGAGAACGCCAGCAAAAAAGGCGGCGGCAACCGCCTGCCGGGGTCGATATCTTGCCCAATGTCTTGCCGTGACAATTGCATCAGCCATGATGAAACCTACCAGAACCGCCGCCGCACAGGAAATCAAAAAGCTTTCCATGCCGCCAGAGCGTTGAAAAAAATATTAAAATTCAATTGGTTGTAAAAAATTTGCCGCTTCGAAACAGGGGCCAATCCTCGGCAAAATGCCTTAAGAATCACATGCCCCATCCTGCAGCCGCGCGCCACACGCCGCGCCAAAAGGCTTCGGTTGAAGGATCAGCTTTCTGGATTGTTTTTAAAAAAGCCTCTACCGTCTTTGGACAAGAATGGCGTGCAGCAAAGTGCCACGCAGAACCGCAATCCAGCAACGTGGTCGAAGAGCGTGCCAAAAAAACCCCGATTGCAGTCGCCACAAAGCGGTGCGACCAAGGGAGAAACCGGAAAGGTCGATCCTTTTTTCAGCGCATTTCGGGCGCTTGGCATCCACGCTGGAAACCCCCTCGACACCGCCGATCTGCACGGTCTTTTGCCGCGCAAGCGCGAAGGCAACACGGCAAAAGACTTCGCGCGCGCCGCCGAACGACTTGGCTATCGCACAAAGAAAGTACACGCCGCACGCACGCATCTGCGCCCACCTTTTTTATGCCTGGACGCCGAAGGTGAGGCCAAAGCCGTGGTGCTGGAACGGCGCGGCGAGGCTTTTTTTCTGTTCGACCCCACCACCGGAGAAACCCGAACCGAACCGCCTGGCGACGCCCCTAGCGACGCGGAAGACATTCTGCTTCTGACCCCGGCCCCGGATCAGCCGGAAACAGGACCCCTTCGTCGGCTTGTCGGCAGACGTTTTCGGCGCGTCTTTTTCGAAATTCTGCTGGCGTCAACCATGGTCAATCTTTTCGCTCTGGCGACGCCACTTTTCGTCATGACCGTTTACAACAAGGTGATTTCCCAGGCCGCTCTGGACACGTTGAACGTGCTCGTCATCGGTATGTTGACGCTGTATGGCTTCGACGCCGCGCTGCGTGGCATTCGCGGGTACATCGTCAGCCACACGGGCGCGCGCCTTGATGCCATTCTTGGCGGCGAGACCATGCGTTGCGTCCTGAACCTTCCCTATCGGATTTTAGAGGCTGCCCCGGCAGGCCAGATGAACGAACGCCTGCGCCAAATCGATGCGGTGCGGGAATTCTTCGCTGGATCGGCGCCCATCCTTCTAGTTGATCAGCTCTTTATTCTGCCTTTCCTCGCCGTTCTCTTTTTTCTAAGCCCTTTGCTTGGCACCATCACCTTGATTGCGTTGCCGGCTTTTGCCCTGATTTCTTTTGTCTTGCATCGCATGCAGCGCGGTTTTTACGAGGACCGTTTTCACGCGCTGGCAGCGCGCTCATCGTCCTATCTCGAAAGTCTGCGCAACGCCTTGACGGTGAAATCCCTTGGGCTGGAACCGGAAATCGAGCGCCGCTTTGAAGAACGCGTGGCGGCGACCGCAACAACCGGTTTTCGGGCCGGCAACCTTACGGCTCTGGCCAATGCCGCAGGCAGCCTGTTGCAACAAGCGACGGCGCTGGCGATCGTTTTTTTCGGCGCCCGACTGGTCATCCATGGCGAGTTGAGCATCGGCGCGCTGGTTGCCGCAAACCTGTTGGCCATGCGCGCCCTGGCACCGGTGCGCCAAACCGTCTCAGCCTGGAACCAATTGCAGGAAACGCGCCACGCGTTTCGCGCGCTGGCGACTTTTTTTAAACCTGAACAGCAGGAGACCTCCGGCACAGCGTCGGCACCCCCCGTTTTTGCAGGCAGCTTGCAGCTTGAAAATGTGAGCTTTCGTTATGAACCCGATGCGCCCCCCGTTCTTGATGGCGTCCAGCTTTCCCTTCCAAAGGAAAGCATCGTTGCAATCGTCGGTCCGGCAGGTTCCGGAAAGAGTACCCTTGCCAAACTTCTGCAGGGACTCTACGCACCCTCCGCAGGGCGCATCCTCATCGACGAAACCGACATTGCCCATCTCTCGCCAGCGGCGCTGCACCGGCAAATCGGCTCGGTGCCTCAGGAAAACCAGCTTTTTTCAGGCTCGGTCCGTGAAAACATTCTCTTTGGCCTTCGCGGCGTACCCATGGAACGCGCCGTCACGGCCGCAAAATTTGTCGGCGCCCACGGGTTCATCCAGCGCCTGGCCAAAGGCTACGACACGCGTCTTGGCGAGAACGGGCAGAACCTTTCTGCCGGGCAAAGGCAGATGATCTGCATCGCACGCGCGCTTGTGCGAAACCCGAAAGTCCTTCTGCTCGACGAGGCAACAAATGCCATCGACCCGGCCGCCGAAAAAACCCTGCTGCGCAAACTTCGTCAAACGGCAAAAGGGCACAGCATCCTGCTGTTGACGAATCGTCTGGCGCCCGCATCCATTGCCGATCATATCGCTCTTCTTGTCGATGGACGGATCGAGCATTTTGGCCCGCGCGCAGAGATGTTCGACGTGGTGCGCGAACGTCTGACAAATCTGGCAAAGGGAACGGCGCCATGACGCGGCGTTGGCGCAACCTTGTCAGCTTTCATCCAGCGTCCATCGTGGCTGGAGAGGCTGAACCCGCGCCGCTGGCGCGCGCCCTGCTTTTTACGATTGTCCTGTTTTTCGGCGCCGCCCTGATCTGGGCAAGTCTTGGCACCGTCGAACAAATGGCCAATGCGTCCGGCGTCGTGCGACCTTTTGGCCGCATCAAAATTGTCAACCACCCGGAAGGGGGGCGCGTCGCTGCCATCCATGTCCGCGAAGGCGATACCGTCGAACAGGGCCAGCTTCTTCTTGAACTTGACGCCGCCACCCTGGACGAAGAAGACGCACATCTGACGGATCAGTGGCAAAATCTTGTCGCCGAAATCGCCCGCCTTGAGGCGGAAGCCGAAGGCAAAAAGCCGAAATTCGATGATGCCCTGACCGACACACGTCCGGATCTTGTTCGCGCGCAAACCCGTCTTTTCAATTCCCATTTGCAAGCCTTGAAAAGCGAACGGACCATTGCCGACCGCATTATCGAACAGCGCCATAGCAACGTCGAAGCCCTGACACGAAAAACCGAGGAAACGAAAGGCAGCCTTGCCATCCTGAAAGAACAGGAACAAGCCGTCGGCGAGCTTGCCGGAAAAGGCTATTTCCCGAAATTACGCTACCTTTCCATTCAGCGCCAACGCGCCGAGGCGGAAGGCGCCGTGGCAAAAACCGGAGAAGAATTAATCGCCGCTTTCGCGGCCCTGGCAGAAGCGAAAGAGCGGCGCAAAAGCCTTGATCGCAAACAGCACGCCGACACCCTGGACCAATTGGCTACCACCCAGAAAAAACACGACCAGACGTTCCGCACCCTGACGCAGTTAAAAGCCCGGCGACAATCCCTGAAGATCGCCGCGCCGACCGCTGGCATCATTCAGAATTTACACGTCACCAGCGTCAGTCAGGCAATCGGAAAAAACGAACCGTTGATGAATCTTGTACCGACGACGGACCGTCTCATCATCGAGGCCCGGGTGCAGAACCAGGACATCGGCTATGTCTCTGTCGGACAAAAGGCGCGAGTCAAGTTCCGCACCTATGATTTTATTCGTTATGGAAGCCTTGACGGCATCGTCGAGCAAGTGGCGGCCACCGCCCTGGTGCCGCCGGACGGGGGCGCATCCTATTTTCCCGTCGTCATTCGCACGTCGCGGAACTATCTCGGCAATCGGCCCGGGGAAAAGCCGGTGCAGCCCGGCATGGAAGCTGATGTTGATTTGAAGATCGGGGAGAAGACGTTTCTCTCCTACCTTACCGATCGGTTTTTTCGGACCCAGGCGTTTCAGGAACCTTAACAACCAGCCCACGTTGGATCATGTCGTCGAGGGCGGTAGCAATGTCGCCCGCGATTTTCTCAGGCCCGACATCTGGAAAGGCTTGCGAATAAATGTCGAGGATGGCATCGCGATCATGGGGCACTTCCAAAAGCCGCCAGATTCCGCTGGTCACAGCGTCTAAATAATAGACGTCCTGCCCATCCGGCTCGACCAGAAAAAGATCGGATTCAACCGCCGTGGTGCTGACCGCCGGATTGCGCAAATAGAATGTCATCTCTGCCGCCATGATCCCTCCGCCAGAACTATGAAACCCCGGCCAGCAACAGGCAAGGCTGGAAATCCCCCCTTGCCAGAACGGTCACAGAATTTATTACTTACAAGATGACAAATTTCGCAATCCAGGTCGAAGGCCTGACAAAATATTATGGCGAAATTTGCGCCATTGATGGCATCGACTTCACCGTGGAATGCGGCTCGACGATGGCCCTTCTTGGCAGCAACGGCGCCGGCAAGACGACAACCCTGGCCATCCTGCTGGGCCTGCTTTTGCCGACCCATGGCCGAGTGCGCGTGCTTGGCGCCGACATGACGACCCATCGCTATCGCGCGCTGCCAAGGATGAATTTTTCCTCGCCTTACGTCGATTTGCCGCGCCGGCTTACCGCTGCCGAAAACCTAAAGGTCTATGCCCGACTCTATGGCGTCGAACATGTCGGCGAACGCATCGCGACCCTTGTTCAGGACCTTGACCTTGGCAATTTTCTGCACCGACCCACCGGCAGCCTTTCTTCCGGCCAACGCACGCGCGTCGCCCTTGCAAAGGCCATGTTGAACACGCCCACCCTTCTGCTTCTCGATGAGCCGACCGCCTCCCTCGACCCGGATACGGCGGATTGGGTGCGCGGCTATCTGGAACGTTACCGCGACCAGACAAACGCCACCATCCTGCTTGCCTCGCACAACATGGCCGAGGTGGAGCGACTCTGCGATCGGACCGTCATGTTGCAAAATGGCCGCATCGTCGATCAGGGAAGCCCCAAGGCACTGATCGAACGCCATGGCACAGACAACCTTGAAGACGTGTTTTTGAAAATCACACGCGACAAACGCGCTGTGGCGCGCCCATCATGACGGCGGCGGGGGCTTCTTTTTTATGTTCATGGCGGCGCATCACGGCGCTTTTGCTTCGCTATCTTTACCTGCTGCGCGGTTCTTGGCCGCGTGTTCTGGAACTTGCCTATTGGCCGACCGTGCAGATGATCCTGTGGGGACTGATCACCCAGTTTTTCCTCACACATAGTTCCTGGCTGATGCAGGCCGGGGGCGCGTTGATCGCCGCCGTGCTTTTGTGGGACGTTCTGTTCCGAAGCCAGATCGGCGTTTCGATTTCCTTTCTCGAAGAAATGTGGTCGCGCAATCTGGGCCAGCTTTTCGTCAGCCCGCTGCGCCCCTGGGAATTTGTTGTCTCGCTGTTGGCAACAAGCCTGCTGCGAACGCTGATCGGCGTTATTCCAGCAGCCTTCCTGGCCGGCCTGCTGTACCATTATTCCATCTTCGACCTGGGGCTGCCCCTGCTTGCATTTTTTGTAAATTTGCTGGTCATGGGTTGGGCCATCGGCCTGCTTATTTCAGCCATCATCCTTCGCTATGGCCTCGGCGCGGAAAGCCTTGCCTGGCTGGTGATTTTCTCGATTGCCCCCCTAAGCGGCATTTACTACCCGGTCGCGGTATTGCCGGACTGGCTGGAACCGCTTGCCTATGTGCTGCCGTCCTCCCATGTTTTCGAAGGCATGCGGGCCGTGATGTTCGAGCAGTCTTTCCATTGGGACCACCTCGCCTGGGCCATCGGCCTGAATTTTTTCTACCTTGGCGGCAGTCTTGCTGTTTTTCTTGCCACCTTCCGCATTGCGCGCATCCGCGGCCTGCTTCTTCAAATCGGTGAATGAACGGGTGAAATTGTCGTATCGGAAAAACTACCCTATAACGAGGGGAAACAATCCAGGGGCGGAGCGGACAACGCCTTGCTATTACCTGTTTTTTACAGCCTGAGGCAGCGATGACCCAAACCACCCGCTGGTGGTGGGTACGCCACGCCAAGGCCCTTGGTCACGATGGCCGCGTTTATGGCAGCACAATCGATGTCGCCGTCGACACCGAAAACCCCGTACCCTTCCGCGCGCTGGCAAATCATTTGCCACAAAACGCGGTCCTTGTACGAACCACCCTGCGCCGCACCCAACAAACGGCGGACGC